>JBGCDN010000111.1:0-3892 GCA_045105495.1 Planctomycetaceae bacterium | reverse complement strand
GCCTGCGAAGGAAACCCCGGATGGCGGTCATGAGTTCGCTTTGAACTGGACCAAGCTCACACAGCATCTCCGGCAACCACATTCGAGTGGCAACGACCGAATAGCCAAACTGAAGAACGCCCCATGCGGCAAAACACCTTGCAAAAACCACCAACCCAACATCGCCGCCGCACTCGGTCAAGCGGAACGCTTGTGTGGCAGTATTTGCCGAGTGGTAACCCAGCGACTGAAGGTCAGCGATTCGCAACGACGGAAGAATCCGGAAAACCGACAAAGTCGGATTATTTTCACAAGTTTGCGCGGCTGGCATAACGATAGAGCATTTGTAGACGGCTTCTCTCTTTCTCTCTCATGCCGAGAGAAGAAAGCGACGCTTTCAAGGAAGCGAACGATGGCAGCTTTGATGAAACAGTTAAAGAAGATCACGCTCGTCAGCATGGTCTGCCTTATGACCTTCGGGAACGGTGGATGCGTTCTCGTCGGCGGGTTTGCTGACGTCCTCTGGGAAGGGCTGCTGTTCTGGGAGGCATTGCCACCAGTTCCAGTGAGTGCGTGGCAAAGCCAGCGGATTGAAGACCGCTACCACGAAGAAGAACGGTACTCTCGCGTACCGGTTCTCGACCCGGTGGATGGCGAACACGCTCCCATCTTCTGTGTCGATCCTCCGACACCGGACGAAGTGATGCGAGCTCTTCCGGACGAAACGTCGGGCGGCTTTGCGTTCATCGCAGAGACAAGCCGGAACAATGTCCGGATCGTTGTCGAACCAATCGTCGATCGACTCGACGAATGCAAGTTCTTCCCGATGGTTGGACCAGCTCGACTGCATCACTGTCACTACAAATGTACGGTCTACTACACGAAGACCATCAGGTCAGCCTGGCCGATACCATTCACTCACAACGACGAAAGTCAGGAAGTGGTTTACATCGACCACGACCACCTGATCCGGTGTGCCGGACCAGCCACCAACTAACGAACCAGCCGGGTTCACTTCTCACGAACCCACTGCTCGTCTCTCAACTCACAAAGACTGCCTCGGCCCAAACCGAGGCAGTTTTTTTTGTGCGCGCTGGCCGATTAGTCGGAAATTCGCCCGGAATGATCTAGCCGAATACGACTCGGTAGGTCGTGCTTCACCTCCACCTTCGACGGAAACGCGGCGGCTCTTGTGTAGACGGGACTGCCATCAAGCAGAACCTTCTTCGCAGTCCCATCGGCAGTCACGACGTAGTAGTAACCCACCCGCGAAGTCGCCGACATCGCCCCGGCGACAACTACAAAGTTCTCCGACGACGACTTGGCAGGTGCCTGCTGAGCATAAGTCCGCTCCGGCCACTGAACCAAGCCTGCCACATAGCCGACCGCCAGCAGCAGCCCGGTCGTCAAAAGCCTAGTGGTTTGTTTTCGCATCGCCTTGCCCGATCTGAATGAACCAAAGAACTCAATCAGATACCAGACCGTCAACGACCAAGACAATCAAGCCATTCCGACCTGGGCTATACACATCTTGGGATAGCAACACTCACGTCACTCTGCTGACACAATCGCGGCGTGAGGCAATTCTTGTAGAAGTTCGATACACGCACGAGCAGAATCGTGGGAGCTATAAGGTCGGGCTTGAATACTTGTGGCGAGCGACCGAAGGCCAAAACCCTGCCGAGGCCCCCTACCGTCGTAAGCGACAAGCCAGAGTAACTGCAGGACAGTGAACCTCATTGACAGATTGTGGCTCTTGCTAAGATCCGACCGGGTAAACGACGAAAATCTTAGAGCGTCAATTCGTCCGCTCGCAAACCTCTCGCAGCAACGGTCTCATGGCGGAACTGAACGAACTCGAAAAGCAAATCCGCCTGGCGATGCGTTGTGATCAGCATCGGCTGCGGCAGCGCATGCGTTCGATGAGATCGGCAGCGAAGCAAAAGAAGCCTTTCGACAAGAATCTTGGCCAGTTTCGCAGTCAGTTAGAGAAGTCGCTTAGTCGTCGATCCAATCGGGAAGCAAAGAAGCCGAAGATCGACTATTCCAGTTTGTCGTTACCGGTTCTTGATCGTCGCGACGACATTGCCGACGCGATTTGTGATCACCAGGTTATTGTGATTTGCGGAGAGACAGGTTCCGGCAAATCAACGCAGCTTCCGAAAATCGCGTTGGATCTTGGTCGTGGCATTGGAGCCATGATCGGTCATACCCAGCCAAGGCGAATTGCGGCACGGTCGATTGCAGCTCGGGTTGCGGAAGAAGTTGGATGTGAGGTGGGAACCGATGTGGGCTTTAAGGTTCGATTCGCTGATGCGACCAAGCCCAGCACTTACATCAAGTTGATGACTGACGGAATCTTGCTGGCGGAAACAGCAGGCGATCGGTTCCTCGACAACTACGACACCATCATCATCGACGAAGCGCACGAGCGGTCGTTGAACATCGACTTTCTGTTGGGCTACTTGAAGCGATTGTTACCCAAGCGCCGCGATCTCAAGCTCATCATTACATCGGCCACGATTGACGCGAAGCGGTTCCAGGAACACTTTCAAACACCCGACTCCGAAGTACCCATCCTTGAAGTCTCAGGGAGAACTTATCCAGTCGAAGTGCGTTATCGCCCGCCGGAAGAAGACACCGATCCAAACCAGCCACGTCGCAATCGTGATGTTCACGAAGCGACACTTGATGCCTTGGACGAAGTGGTTGCGGAAGGGCCCGGCGATGTGCTTGTGTTTCTTCCAACCGAACGCGACATCCGAGAACTCGCGCGTCGAATGCGTGGGCGACTGATGGGTTGCGATGTCTTACCGCTCTACGGACGGTTGTCTGCGAAAGATCAATCGCGAGTTTTCGGTGCGTCGAAGCAGCGGCGATTGGTTCTGGCCACGAATGTTGCGGAATCGTCAGTCACGGTTCCTGGCATCCGCTACGTTGTCGACACCGGCACCGCACGGATTAGTCGGTATTCGTCGCGTTCTCGAATTCAGCGGCTTCCCATCGAAGCGGTGTCGCAGGCGTCGGCCAATCAGCGAGCGGGCCGTTGTGGCCGAATTGGTCCGGGCATTTGCGTTCGCCTGTACGCAGAATCTGATTACAAGAAACGCGACGAGTACACGCAGCCGGAGATTCTGCGTTCGAACCTCGCATCGGTTATTCTCCGTGCCACGGCACTGCGGCTGGGCGCGGTTGAAGACTTCCCGTTTGTTGATCCGCCTCGGCCTGCGACGATTCGAGATGGCTACCGGACGCTTTACGAACTGGGTGCTGTCGATGAGACGAACGAGCTGACAGCGATTGGCCGAACGTTAAGTAAGCTGCCCGTCGATCCTCGAATCGGTCGGATGGTTCTCGCAGGAATCGACGAACACTGTCTGCACGAAGTTTTGGTTCTGGCCGCTGTGCTCGAAATTCAAGACCCGCGCGATCGGCCGGTTGAGAAACAGCAAGCTGCTGACGAAGCGCACGAGAAGTTTCGTCATGACGATTCCGATTTTCTTAGCTTGCTAAACGTCTGGAACTTCTTCCACGAACAGAAGCAAGACCTGTCGCACAGTAAGCTGCGTAAGGCATGTCTGCAGAATTTCCTGAATTACAACCGCATGCGCGAGTGGGTCGATTTGAACCGACAGCTTCGCGATCTCATTGAACGCAACGACGATCCAAAGATTCGCGAGGCCGCAAAGAGTCTGCGTAAGAAACGTTGCGACGACTACGACGCGATCCATAGAGCGTTACTGACCGGACTGCTGTCCGGTATCGCTTTCAAGGGAACCGAAGACAAGGAGTACACCGGGGCCGATCAGGTCAAGCTAACGCTTTGGCCGGGGTCGGTTCTTGCCGCGAAGAAACCGAAATGGATTGTCGCATCCGAGCTCGTAGAAACCAGCAAGCGGTATGCCAGAACCGT
>JBGCDN010000110.1:0-4655 GCA_045105495.1 Planctomycetaceae bacterium | reverse complement strand
CGTCTGCGATTTTGGACTCGCCAGGAAGTTGGATCCGAACGAAACCCGGCAGTCCACCAACATTGTTGGTACGCCAGCATACATGCCGCCAGAACAAGCTCGAGGCGAGTCTGTCGACGAGCGGGCTGACGTCTACTCGCTAGGAGCGACGCTCTACGAAATGCTTGTGGGACGTTCGCCATTCCATGCGTCCACAACCTGGGACACCCTGTTTCAGGTGATGACCGCAGACCCGGTTTCGATACGAAAATTGAATAGTTCCATACCGCTGGATCTGGAGACGATCTGCGCGAAGTGTATCGCCAAGGCTGTTGATCATCGTTACCAGACAGCGGGGGCGCTGGCCGATGACTTGCAGTGCTTCCTTGACAACCGACCAATTGCTGCGAGACGGGTATCGCAGTTTGAAGTGTTTCGGCGTTGGTGTCTGAGAAACCGGGCGCTGGCTGGTTCGCTTCTGGTCGGAGTTGTTTTGGCGACGGCGCTGCTGATTGGGAGTGTGGTGGCTGCAGTTCGCTTTCAACGACAGAACGAACGGTTAGTTCGTACTCTTGAAACATCGATCGAAGCCGCCGATCAGTTGTTGATTAGCGTAACGGAAGATTCTCAGTTGCTCCCAAAATCGCCGGGTAGTCAAAATGTTTCCCGCCGCTTGCTGCAGCGTGCGAGACGGTACTACTCCGCGTTCCTTGAAGAGAACCAAAACGATCCGCGACTGCGGTTTCAGCTGGCCCGCACGCATGCTGGGCTGGTTCTCGTGGCGGGGCGGATGGATGAATTGGAAACTGTTGAGACTGAGGCTGCGGCGGCCCTGAAGTTGCTTGATGATTTGGAACAGTCTGACGGCCGAAACCAGAAGACACTCCTGCTCCGCGCGAACGTCTTGCATTCGCATGCAGCGGCGATGCAATCAGCGGGACGATTCAAAGACGCGTTGCAGCTGTCTCGTCAGGCGAATGCGCTGTGCGAAGTTGCGGAGACAGCTGAACCGAAGCGATCCGAAGTTCTGTCGCTATCGGCCAAGGTGTTGGTCGGGTTGGCGAACTCGAACCAGTCGCTTGGAGATAACCAGAAGTCCGTTGATTTACTTGAGCAAGCGAACGAACGCTACTCGACTCTCGTTGAGAGCGAGCCTGACTCCAGCGCGCACAGATTGGCCGCAGCGCGGGTTCAGCACAATCTTGGGAACTCAAAGCAGGCCGAAGGTTTCGAGGTCATGTCGAGGCACTACCACAGTTCGATCGACTTGCTGCAGCAGCTGCCAGACGACGAGCGGCAGGCTGTTGCGGTGCGAGCGCAGCTTGCCACGAGCAGCATGAATCTTGGCATGGCGTACAGTGGGCTCAATGACAACGACAGCGCTGCTCAAAACTATGGCTTTGCCATTAAGGAGTTTCAGAGGTTGGTGGAGCTGGAACCAGTCGTGAACCGGCACAAGTACTTGTATGCGGTCGCCGTGCTGAATTCGGGCAACATTGATAACCAGCTGCAGAACTTTGAGCGACTCGCCAGTCGGTGCCAAGAGGTCATACCGGTTGTCGAGAAGCTGATCGAAGCTGAACCGGAGAACTTTGGCCACGTCGAATTGAAAGCAATGCTGTCAGATAACGTCGCGCACGCTCTGCGGCGGTTGGGCAACGTTGATCAGGCCATCGTCGCGCTGAAAGAGTCAGAAGGTCTCTTTCAGGATTTGGCAGAGGCTGCGGACTGGGCACCTGAGTCGATGTACTCGCTTGCCTTGAATCAATACATGTTGGCGCAGAGTTATAGCGAACTGGGAAACATTCAAGACGCTTTAAACGTGTTGGCGAAGGCACGCAGTACTACAAAGCGAGGGCTCAGCAAGGACAAGGCACAAGCTGATTTGCGTGTGCATGAACTGGATCTGGCGGTTCTCGAAACGGAGATCCTTGAGCAGCAAGAACCTGTTCCGACCGAAAAGATCATCATGCTTGCGGACGCCGGATTGTCGCTTGCGAATACACTCGGCAAAGACCTGGACGACTACCTGATCGACCGGAACACAGCAGTCCTCTTGCTGACAAAAGCCAACTGTCAGTTCACGCAGAAGCAGTTCGAAGAGTCAGCTTCGCAGGCAAGGCTTGCGATCGAGAAACTCGAGGCCACGTTCCAAACGCCCTATGAGTCCGATGTCCGGGAGCTGTTCGGCGAGGCTTATCTCCACCTTGGGCGGGTGGCTCGGATACTACTGCAATCCGATTCTGGTAACGCGGATCTGCAGGCTCGGTTTGATGCTGCGATGGCGGCTGCCGAAGGCTTTGGTGTGAGTGAGAAGGCGATCGAGTCGCTGCGCATCGACGAGTGACTGCTTCACTCAGGTGAGCTGACAAGAGAGCTTGACGCCTGACGGCTTCCTCAGTCAAATGCTTGCATAACCAAATTTGGTTATGCAAATGTGTGTCACAAGGAGGGACGATATGGCGCGGCCAGTATCGAAAGAGCTTACGGATCGCGAGCTGGAAGTCATGCATACGTTTTGGAAGCATGGCGAAGGGACAGCTCAGGGAGCTCGCGATCGACTTGCGAAAACGGGCATCGACCGAGCCTACGTCACAATTGCGAACCTAATTCGGGTTCTCGTCGACAAGAAGTTTCTGCAGGCGATCAACGCCGAACGCCCCTTCGTCTATCAGGCGATTCGCACATTCGACGACGTCTCGAAGAGCCTCGTTGGTGATCTTGTGAAGCGAGTCTTTCGTGGTTCGCGAGAGCAGTTGTTGGTTCAGGTTCTTGAAGGACGGAAGAAGCTCACTGCAAAAGAACGGGCCTTGTTGGAAGAGATCCTGAAGGAGCAGGGCTAATGGATGAATTCATCTTCTCCACTGTTTGGGCGACCGCACAGGCTGTTGTTGTTTGTGTCGTTGCGGGAGTCGCCTCGTGTTTTCTGATGAGCCGCAGGCCGGAGGTTGCGGCCCGAATGGTGTCAGCGACTGCCGTGGTTTTGTTGGTCGTTGGCCTGTTTGTGTTCATCCCAACGCCGGTCTGGTCACCGTCCGTTGTTTCTGATGAAACAAGTGAAGTTGAGATAACCCATTCTGTACCCACGACTGTTGAACCGACTTCGGTTGATGCCTGGGCCAATTCGTTTGCAGAGGTCAGATTGCGACTGCCGAAGTTCGTCCAGTCAACTGTTGGAACCGTGCGAGAAGCATCGCCTGCTGTTGAGCAACGAAGTGGCGTTTGGTGGCTGGTGCTCTTACTGACCGGGCTGTGTTTCGGTGTTACAAGAGTTACGTGTGGTTTGTGGAGCCTAAGGTCGCTGCGACGCTCTGCGCAACCCATCAGTCAGGAAGAACCGGTTTACCAACTCGTCTCCGAACTCTCCGAGCTGATTGGTGATTGCCCTCAGAAACTTGTAATCGCTGAATCAGAAGAGGTTGATTGCGCGGCGGTGGTTGGGTTCTTCCGGCCAATGATCTTGCTTTCTCCGGATTGGCGAGACTGGGAGCGAGCCGAAGTTCGGACAGTGCTGGCGCATGAGCTTTCACATGTGGCAAGACGCGATGCGCTCTGGCGATTTGTCGCGGTCGCTGCAACGGCGATGCACTTTCTCAATCCGTTCACGCACTGGCTCACAAGGAGACTGGTGTTAGCGCAAGAGTTAGCTGCCGATCGTCGGGCGTTGAGATCAATGGGGCAGGGGGTTTATGTGCGATCGCTTTCGCGGCTCGCGCTGAGACATGATTCGACTGTTTCGGGTTCGCGCGTGCGAGCTCATTCGCTGTTTACGCCTGTATTCGCAGGTCACCTAATGAGGAGAATTGAGATGTTGGTCGCAAAGGATTGCGGCGGAACGCGACAAGGTCGTCGCTGGGTCTCGCCACTCGTGATTGTGCTGATTGCCGGATTGGCGATAGCAAGTACAGCTGCCCGCGGAATCGCTGGTCCGCAGGAAAAGACTAAGAAACCGACCACTCAGGAATCGGCAATTCGTACCGTTTCAGCAACGACGGACAAGAAGACGAAGTTTAGCCTCTTTTCCCGCCATTCGGCTCCGGCTAACGACGCAATCTTTTCTGAGCACGGTGCAGTACATATTGTTGTCCCGCCCTTGATGAAGTTTCCCTCGTTCAAGGCATCGATTGCCGCGGCGCTCGCTGAAGCGAGTTCGCTTCAAGATTTGGACCTGACGAAGTTGGCATCCGCTTCCGCAAACGCGTACGTGCAGCTGGACTACAATCGAAAGTTGCCAGCTGGGAGCAAGTCTGCCGATCCGAACCGGATGTCATTGGGCTTTAGTCAGTTCGCTGTCGCAACTTCGGTCGACGTTGAATGGGACAGTGTGGTTCAGAAATCTTTGCCCAGTGCCGAGGCTGAGGATCGAGATGGAGTCAACGGATGGTCCGCACAGTTTAGGGGCCATCCAATTAGCTTAGTGGCACGTACTGCTCGCGAACTTCGTCTCTATCCGTCTATGGACCTTGCAGACCGAACCTTCCGTAACCCCGGACTTGTTTTGGCTACTAAAGCACGTACTCCGAAAATGCCTGATTGGCAGGCTGATTGGGAAGCGGTTTCGGGAGGTGTCGCTTCGGTGCTCTTCAAGACCCTGGAGCGTGGAAAGCCTGCTGAAGGAGACGAACCAGCGCGGCTCTTGCGAGATTTTTACTCGAAGACAGACGTGACTGCGTATG
>JBGCDN010000109.1:0-6093 GCA_045105495.1 Planctomycetaceae bacterium | reverse complement strand
GGATTGCCAGGTAGTCGAATGTCGCCACCTTGCGAAGCTCACAAACAAGTTCTCGCATCAGCACCGGAAGTTCCCGATGCGAGATGATGGTCCGCGAAAGAGCCAGGAGAACTTGTAATGCTTCACTGCAAACGTTCAAAGTTCTCGCGACTTTCCTGTTTTCGATTGGGGGGTGACTAAAGCCGGATTTTGCGCTCACGTATCTCCAGCGTCAATGCAGCGATCTGCCAGCGTTTTCACGACGGTCTCTATTTTGCCGATCAGGATGGCAAACGGATGTCGGCGACGGAATTGCCGTCCAACTTCAGTACTTCTAGTCTGAGCTCATTGGTATTTGCCGTGGCGTGGATCACCGTTGCCGATTGGGGAACTGGTCCGCCGCCGATGAGTTGTGCGATCGGTTGGCCGTCACGGGCTGGCATCCATTGGTGGCGGTGAGTGTGACCAGAAACCACCAACTTCACTCCAGCGTCAATCAGGGTTGGTGACCAGAGTTTTCGACACAATCTATGGCCGCCAAGAGCACCACGTTTCCCGCGCCGAATCCACAACGGGATGTGACAAAACAGAATCTTGTGAGGCGCTGACGTAAACCATTCTTCTTTGACGATCTCGCGCAGCCACTCGGCTTGCGTCTCCTGCATCTTTGCGTACGCGGCTGTGCCACCGTAGCTCTTGCTGCTATCCGGCTTGTCTTCGCCGGTGTCCATCACCAGCGCGGCGACCGGTCCGCTGCGGAACCCGTAGTAGAATTCGTTGTTTTGTGAACCGGTGAACTCGGGCAACGACCACGCCGCGGGACCTCGGCATTCATGATTGCCTCGCACGTAGGCGAGCGGCCATTGGTCGGCGATGGCCAGCCCTGAGGGAGTCAGGAATTGCCCGGACATGTCGCGTTCAAAATGGCAGTCGTTCGATTGATCGCCGTTCCACAGCAGAAAGTCCGGCTTGAGTTTGTCCGTCTGCTGATGCAGCGCGGCCAGCGTCTCGTCGTTCTCGTGAGTGTCATTCCAGACGGCAAAGCTTGTCGATTTCGCGTCCGGGTTTAATGATCGGAATTCACGAACGGTACTCGTCCGCGACTTCCCGGCTCGCATTTCGCCGTGATAGAACTGTCGAACCTTCACCCAGCCAATCGTGTGTGCGACGACTCGGTAGCGAATCCGTTTTCCGGGCGGAAGTGGAGGCAGACGGAATTTCAGCACGTGTTCAGACATGGGACGCATGCCAGCGTGCAGCGCTTCGACTCGGTTCCATTTGCCGTCTTCGACAGCGTACTCCAGATGGCCGGTGGCCGTGAGCTTGAGTGGCTGAAGGATAAACACACAGCCTGACCCCGGCCCCGACACGACTGGCGGTCCCGCAAAGATTTCGCCGTCCAAGGACCCAGCCGTGCACGTGCCTTCCGCAACATCGGGGCGAGGATCTTTGGTGTAGTCCGAGTAGTCCTGCGCGGAAGCCGCTGCCGCACCAGTACCAAGGACAATCGGAGTGGCCGCGATGAATTGTCTTCGGTCCATGGGACTACCTTTCACGAAGCTCGTGGGCGTGTTGAATGTCGATCCACGACAGACCAGCAGAGCTCACTTCATGCTGTTCAAGTACACTTCCAACATCGTGTAGCCAGCGGCCGCAATCTTGTTCCGATCAGTGCCGTCGTTCGGGTTAAGGCCTTTCGAGACTTCCCACTCGTCAGGCATGCCGTCATGGTCGGAGTCTTTAGGGGCAGGAACGCTTTTCAGTTCAGGCCAGCCGCCGACGTCTTTTTGCGAATCGATAATGCCGGTGATCTTCGATTTGTCTGCGACTCGTTTCCTGGTCTTGTAGATACCTTCGTATGTCGCTGTGCCGCGGCGGACTTCCTGGATGATTCGCGCATCGACTGCATCACGTTTCGGAAGCGTCGCGCCGGCATGGGCGAGGACCGACTTGAATGCTTCCGTCGCCGTTTGTTGACGGATTGGCATCGCCTTCCACGGTTCGTCCAACTTGATGAAGTTGTCGCCTCGCAAACCACTCCAATTGTTGGCCGTGACTTCAGGGCTGCCCTCGACGACGTTTCCTGCCACGTGCCAACTGCCCTTGTCGTCGGCTCCTCGTGATGACGGTGCGGCCAGTTGAGCTTTCCGAGCGGGGTCAGTTGCCGGGCCGGGTTTGTAGTAGTTGCCCACCATGTTGACCTTGGAGAAGTTGAATTTGTCCTTCCCTTTTTGTTTCGCTTCGGCACCGTAACAGCTTGCGTATCCCCAGTTGTAGACAACGTTGTTGCGATAGTCGGTATTGCCGCAGCCTGATGCGAAACGCGGGTTCCGACTGGAATGATGTGCCAACAGGTTGTGATGGTAGGTGCTGTGGTTGGAGCCCCATATGCCGCCGAACCCATGCTGGCCCTTCCCGTGGTTGGAGCTAAACATGCTCTCGGAAATAATGCACCATTGCACGGTCATGTTTTCGCAGTGATAGATCGACATCGTTTCATCGACGCTCCAACTGGCGGACACATGGTCCAGAATCAGGTTCTTCACATACCTCGCCGAGATGGCGTCGGCGTCCTTTCCTGATTCGTCACCAAACCGAACTCGCAGATACCGAATGATGACTTCATCGGCACTGATCATCAGCGGGTAGCCTCTCAGGCAGATTCCGCCTCCCGGTGCTGTTTGTCCGGCGATTGTAATGTTCGGGTTCCGGATCCTGATCTCGCTTTCCAGCTTGATGGTTCCCGAAACGCGGAAGACCACAGTCCGCGGCCCCTTGGCTTCGACCGCGTCGCGCAGGCTGCCCTCGCCTGAGTCGTTTAGATTGGTGACTTCGTAGACGCGCCCGCCGCGGCCTCCCACCGTGTACTTGCCGTATCCTTCAGCACTGGGGAACGCCAAAGATCGAGACGCTGGCGGCGCTTGAGCAAAACTGCTGGCCTGGCAGCAAAGCAGGACGAGCAGAATTGCGGTTCTAAGAAACATGTCGGTATGTGTCGCAAGGATGATGTGAGTGGCGGTAAGCGTGCGCGTGAATGCGGAAGTATTGTCGTGGATCGCTCCGCCGATCCTTCGCCCAACGCAACGTAGGATCGCGGAGCGATCCACGACATTTCACTTTACGGTTTCAAAGACGATGCGGCGGTAGCCGGAAAGGCTGTGCGTTCCGTTGTCGGTGACCTCGCAGATGACATGGAACGTCTTGCCCGCTGATTCGGCTGGAACCTCAACGGTTGCGGCGGCCGATTCGCTATTCGAGATTTTGACATCCTGCTTCAACGTGCCCGCCGCGGACAGCACCCACCAACGGAACGTCAGTTGATCGCCGTCCGGATCGAACGACTTTGAAGCGTCGAGCGTCACCTGAGAACCCTGCTTGGGTTTCCTCGTCAGAATGTCGAGCGTTTTGTTCTCGCCAATCGCAACGACCGGGTTCCTATTTCCAACTCCGTCTTTGGCCCAATCCATCCGCGCGGCAAAGTTGTTGAACGTCGCCGGGTAAAAGTGCTTCCCCAAAGAGCGGCACGCGGCTTGGCTTTTGCCAGCGTGATTAGTGAAGCAACGAGTCTTACCGTCTTCGCCCAGGCCCCACGCGGAATAGCCGCCCCAGCCACCGTGTGTTGGGACACTCGGGTCGTTCAGTCCGTTGGGAATCAAATGCAGGAAGGCGGGCGTGTCGCCTTCGACGCCGTACTTGTACTTCGGGTAGACCTTGCCGAGGTTGCCATGACCCTGAATGTGAGCCGCGTACTCAGACCAGTTCTTCTTGCCGGTGCCGTTCTGAAACTTCCATGCGCATTCGTCCCAGATGAAGAACAGGTCTTTCTCAAACTCGCGCCGCAACCACTGATGCGAACTGTCGGAATAAGGCGTCTTCTGATCACGGTCCTGGTCTGTGATCGTGTACACGCGGAGCTTGTTTAGGAACGCCTTTAATTCCGCAGGACTGCGGTCCTGCTGGACTCGCCAAACGGCCTGAGCCAACGTGTTGCCACCACCCCAAACGGTGATCCAAAGCGGTCGATCGTCGTCTTCGTCCGCCAACTTGATGATCAAGTCACTGCCGGGCGAATCATTGCCTTTGCCAACATGTTCGGCACCACGCTTCTTACTGCCAAACATCGTGCGTTCGCGCAGGTACTTCGTGCTTGGCCAATAGCCAATCTTCTGTCGAGACTCATCATTCAGGTGAGCCGTTTGCCCCGAACGCTTTTGCAGATTCGGAAGATCCTTCTCATACGCGTTGACGGCATCGTGGATCAGCCCCATGAAGTCGTCGCGAGTCTGATCCAGACTCCAGCCTGTCGTGAACACAAGCCCCTCGATCTCCAGCAAATCCGCGTGAACCATCAGGCGCACCAACGATTCACTGTCGTCGGTTTCCCAGGTCGAAACGTCAGTTAGCACAACCATGCGCTGCTTTGGTTGCTCCGCATGAGAAGGTACTGAAAGAGCAATGGTAAGAATGAACGTGGATGTCAGAGTGAGCCAGGACTTACGCATGTCGGTTTACTCTTAGTGGTTCGTCGTTGGGAGGTTCTGTTCGCCCGTGGTCTTTGGCTTTGCCCAGAGTATCAGGCCACTATAACAACAACGCGTCTTGCTGGATTCCTGCTTTAACGACTTTGTTCGCAAGGTCGAAGTGCTGAGGAGCGATCTCTGTTGTCGAAGTCGAACAACATTCAGGCCAATATCGCCCCACATAAGGCCTTTGTTGGACTGTTCTTCAAACCGGCCGACAGCTACGGGAATGCAGTTGCCAATGCACATGATCGGCGAATGCATTTCCAGCCCAAACAGACCGGCAAATTTTCGATAGGTGCTAAGAGCTCCGTCCGTCAGCCAAAAGCTGATTCGCTACAGAAGATCTCGGATTGTATTGACGAGTTTCTGCATCCCGTAGGGTTTGCTCAGGTAGAGGTTCGCTCCAGCGGCGAGACAACGTTTGGAGTCGCCTGGCATGGCGAGGCCTGTGAGTGCGATAATTGGGGTTTCTGCAAGATGTGGGATTTTTCGCAGGCGACGGATCGCTTCAAGCCCGTCGACCCCAGGCATCTGAACGTCCATGAGTATCACGTCGGGCCGCTGCTCTTGTGCAGCGTCTATCGCCGCCTGGCCGTCGGTAACTAACTGAAGTTGAAAGTTCGATGCTTCCAGGAAACTCTTTGTTGCGTTGGCCACAAGCTGGTTGTCTTCGGCGAGAAGCACGAACGCAGATGATTCACTGGGATTGCCAGCGTTGCTTGCTGATTCCTGACCCACCTCGAGTGATTCGGCGATCCGTGTTCCTGGCTGGCGGATGGGAATTTCTACGCTGAAGCAACTACCCACTCCTGGCTCGCTGGTGACGTTGACGTGACCGGAATGTAATTCAACAAACTGCTTGACCAGTGCCAGCCCAAGCCCACTGCCTTCATAATTGCGGTTAAGAGCAGAGTCGACCTGAATAAACGGTTCAAACAAAGATTCAAATTCGGATTCATGAATTCCGATCCCGGTATCCGTTACGGAGATGCGTACCATTTCTTCACGGCGTTCTGCGTTTCGTTCTAGTCGCTTCACGTC
Source organism: Planctomycetaceae bacterium (assembly GCA_045105495.1). Classification (GTDB taxonomy): domain Bacteria; phylum Planctomycetota; class Planctomycetia; order Planctomycetales; family Planctomycetaceae; genus CAYNWT01. The sequence continues at coordinate 550 of JBGCDN010000109.1, read as the reverse complement.
CAACGTAACTTGACCGTTGTCTGGCGTAAATTTGACGGCGTTACTCAACAAATTGATAAGAACCTGACGAAGCCGCTTTTCATCCGCTTCAATCTCGGGCATGTCGCCCGGCACGTTGAGGTTCAGTTGAATACTCTTCTTTCTCGCTTGCTGACCAACGAGTCGCAGGCTTAACTCGAGTATCTCTCGCATATCGATGGTCTGGAATTCCAGCTCGGTTGAACCGGCCTCGATTTTTGCCAGGTCAAGGATCTCATCAATCAGCTCAAGCAGGTGTGAAGCACTTTGCTCGATAACTTCGTACCCGTCCTTTTGTTTGGGGGTTACTGGTCCGAACAGGCCCTGCTGCATTCCCTCGTTCATCCCAAGAATGGCGCTCAGCGGTGTACGAAGTTCGTGGCTCATGTTTGCCAGGAACTCGTCTTTCATCCTTGTGGCTCTGGCAAGTTCGTCGTTGGCCAGTTGCAGTTGCAGTTCCGCTCGCTTGCGATGCGTGATATCGGTGGCAATTCCATCCCAAATGGTGTCTCCAGTGTCAGTTCGAGTTGGC
>JBGCDN010000108.1:0-3903 GCA_045105495.1 Planctomycetaceae bacterium | reverse complement strand
CGCCACGCAATGCCTCGCTGCGAATCGATGCCTTCAAAATAGCCGATGAACAGCATGCGAAAATACACACCCGGAGCAATCCCCGGTCGCCCAACATTGGAATAGAGTGGTTCGACAAGTTGCTCGACGAAACGATCAAATTCGGCCTCGGCCAGAAGTCCGTTGAGTCGATCATAAAAGACATGCCGGGGAGCCTTCGCGATGTCACTTGTTGCGACCCACAACTCCTGCTGTTCCTCAGACTTCCGTTTCCGCAACGCCACACTTCGCTCCTTCAACGCAAAACTCAAACACCTCGCGAAACATAGGCACCCACAATCACAGCCGCCAAGTCCAAATCACCGCGAGATTGATACCAGCGGCAATCAAAATTACCGCGCCCATTTTTCAACAGGCTGCTAGCCCGCCAGAGGCTGGCTCGTCGGGCTCCATCGAGCCCGGCGACGCCACCACCTCTCGGATCCGTTGAATGATCTCCTCACCAACCATCACCATGTGTTCGAAAGCGCAATCGCTGGCGATGTTCTTGATGCCGCCACGGGCCACTATGCCAGACCTGAATGTCGCAATAGTGCATCCACCTCTGGTTCTCGACCACGGAAGTCTTTGAAGATATCCATCGGGTGCCGACCCCCACCGAGTGAAAGGACCGTATCGCGGAATCGTCGACCGGTTTCCTGCACGGCTGATTCGTTGTCGAGCCCCACCTCTTCAAAGGCAGCGAACGCATCCGCACTCAGGACCTCGGCCCATTTGTAGCTGTAGTACCCGGCGGCATATCCGCCCGCAAAGATATGCGAGAACGCGCAGAGGAAACGATCTTCTGGTAGTGGTTGCAGGAGAGATGTTGTCTTCGCAATCCGACGCTGGACGTCGAATGGTGTCTCTTCACCGTCTGGATCGAAGTTCGTATGGAGCTCAAGGTCTATTAGTCCGAACAAAAGCTGTCGCATCATTCCGGAGCCCGCTCGATAGGTTCTGGCTGCACAAATCTTTTCGAACAGTTCGTCAGGAAGTGGTTCACCCGTTTCAAAGTGAGCCGTCATGCCAATCAATGTTGGCTTGTGATAGCACCAGTTTTCCATGAACTGACTTGGCAGCTCGACGGCGTCCCATTCAACACCACTAATCCCGGCAGCATCACGGTAGTTCACCGTCGTCAGCATATGCTGCAGCCCGTGCCCGAATTCGTGGAACAGCGTTTCGACCTCGCGGAACGTCATGAGCGAAGGTTTGTCGCCCACTGGTGGCGTGCTGTTGCAGACCAGATGTGCGACCGGAATGCGAACCTCTCCGTCGATCACACATCGAGCCAGGCAATCATCCATCCACGCTCCCGGACGCTTTGTTTCCGGTCGCGAGTAAGGATCGAGATACAGCGCCGCGATGCGGTCCCCGTTGGAATCTTCGATGTAGTAGAACCGGACGTCCGAGTGCCAAACCGGCGCTTCATTCTCAGTCGCCACCAGCTTCACGCCAAACAGCCGCTCAAGCAGGCCAGACAATCCGTCAAGCACTCGGTCCAGCGCGAAGTAGGGGCGGACTTCTTCGTCGGTGTATTCGTATCGCTGCTCACGAAGGCGTTCGGACCAGAAGGCAATGTCCCAATGACGAAGCGGTCCCTCGTGTCCGTTTTCGTTTGCGAAGGCGGTAATCTCTTCGTGGTCCTTGTTGGCTGCGTCCCACGACGATGCTCGCAGACGCTGCAGCATGTCCTGGACATCTTTCACGCTGGGGGCCATCTTCTTCGCGAGACTCATCGCCCCGTAGTCGTCGAAGCCAAGTAGTTGAGCCTTCTCTTTTCTAAGCTTCAGGACTTTGGTGATTAGCGGTGTGTTGTCGAGTTCACCATCCGACGCGCGAGTCAGATACGCGCGGTAAACTTCTTCTCGTAATTTCGGATTTCGACAGTGATCCATGAACGCAATGAAGCATGGTCCGTCGAGTGTGAACCGCCACGGGCCAGCTTCAGCTGTGCTTTCAGGTTGGCCTTCTTCACGCTTCTCGTTGTAGTTTGCCGAAGCCATTGCTCTCAGGCTTTCCGGCATTCCTTCAGTCTCTGCCACGTCCTTCACAACAAGTCCGTAGGCTCGTGTGGCATCGAGCACATGGTTTGAGAAGTCCGTACTGAGCTGCGACATCTCCTTGGCGATTTCGTTGAACCGGTCCTGTTGTTCGCCTTCAAGCCCAATACCCGACAACGTCATTCCGAGAATCTTCGCATCCACAATTCGCTGCTGCGCTTCATCCAAAGAGTCCCACGAATCTCCATCGCGTAGCTTGCAGAGCATGTCGTAAATGGGTTTGCTCTGGCTGAACCGCAGAGAGAACGCGACGACGTCACCCAGCACCTCTTCGTATGCTTCACGAAGCTCGTCCGAATTCATCACACCGAACAGGTGGGTGACCGGCCCCCATCCGTAGTCAAACGGAATATCCATGGCCTCCATCGGCTTGACCAACCCATCCCATGTTGGCTGGGCTGTTTTTTCGAACTCTTCAAGCTTAGTCGTCGCATCTTCAAGGATGGAACGCACGGCCGGAACCACGTGTTCAGGCTTAATCTCATCAAATGCGGGAAGACCGGTGGTTCTGAGAAGCGGGTTGGCGTTTTGGGTCACGAGTAGGCTCCGAGTTCGTCGTTAATCCGTTGGTCAGGGACGGTATACAATTGCTAAGGCGGCGTCTGCAGTCTTTACAAATCGGACTCAGGCCGCATACTCAAGACTTCGTTTGTTTTCGCACATCTTGAGGAAGTGAAGGAAGTGGTCAACACAGCCACACCAAAGTCCCTCGAATTTACGCTGCCCAACGATTTTGGCGCGCAGCAAATTGTGCATGAACGCATCTGTGCGCAGATTATGCAGTGCGGTCCGACTCGGCGTGAAGAATTCTGTATCCGCCTGGCGTTGGAAGAAGCTTTGACGAACGCCATGAAGCACGGGAACAAAATGCATCCCGACAAGAAGGTCTTTGTCAAATCGACCATCGAAGACTCAACCGTGACGATTGAGATTGAAGATGAGGGAAATGGTTTCGTCGTTGAGCAGTTGCCTGATCCGACGAACGAGGAGAACCTTGGCCGCCCGTCGGGCCGCGGCGTCCTTCTAATTCGATCTTTCATGGACCATGTGGACTACAACGAGAAAGGCAATCTCGTTGTGATGTCCAAAGAACTCGGTTCGACGTCGACTGAGCTTTCCGACTGATTCGCTTAGACCCCACTATCGTCGAGAGTGTTTGGTTGCGTTTCAGGTATATCTCGTCGCTTGGCGTGGTTCTGTCTTTGTGGGTCTTCTCGTAAATTTGCGGGTCAATCGTTGAAGGTTGCTGACCGTTCAGCCCCCCGGAGCACATGAAACTTGGCAGAATAATGGGGGGCAGAATGATTTGCTCAGTCGTGCTTCATTATTCTGCCCCCATCATTCTGCCGTCCGACATGGATAGGAGTGAGTATGCTTGGCCAGCTCCCGTTCCTTTACGTCGTCAGCAACATGATGAGCTGTGCGTTCGGAGTATCAGATTACGGCTTCTCTTGTGTCATCTACGCTGACACGAAGGATGACGCCCGTGACTGGGGAGCGACCGTGGCCAAGCGGTATGCCTCCAGGTTTGGATTTCCTCCTCATGGGATTAGGCCTGACGACTCTGAGATTGTGCAAAACTCTGTGGTCATTGTTTGCCCGGAACCAGAAGGTGCGGACCACACATGCATCGTGGGCGAGTTTCCGCGATCGTTGCAATAGCGGGTCACGCTTCTACGCAACATGGTATTTGTGAATGAGTTCTACTCCGCGATAAAAAAAGCGGGATGATCGCCCCGTCGATCATCCCGCTGCCCTCCACCTCTCGCTCCAGAGGATTACTTTGTTCGCTTATGCGAACATTTCGTTCAACTCGTCG
>JBGCDN010000107.1:0-8812 GCA_045105495.1 Planctomycetaceae bacterium | reverse complement strand
GTCAGGAACTTGAGTTTAAGGTCACACTCGGAAGCCGGTCCGGCAGCGGATCAAGCACGCGACCTTACACGTACTCTTACTTTGGCCAACGTCCCAACGTTCAGGATCAACAAGGTGTCGACGGCTATAAGTACGGTGGCGTCTATAAGTCCACCGACGGCGGCGAAAGCTGGGAACGAGTCAACTCGTTGAATGTACGGCCGATGTATTTCAGCGTCATTCGAGTCGACCCCAGCGACGAGAACCGGGTATACGTCCTGGGGGTATCGCAGTTTCAGTCCGAAAACGGTGGGGTCACATTCAGTCCCACTCTTGGTCGCGGAGTGCATTCCGACGCACACGATCTCTGGATCGATCCGAATGATGGTCGCCACATGGTGATTGGTTCTGACGGCGGCTTCTATGTAACGCACGACCGCGGCGCGAATTGGGATCACATCAACACGGCTGCCGTTGGTCAGTTTTACGACGTGACGATTAGTAGCCACAAACCGTACCAGGTCTTCGGCGGTTTGCAGGACAACGGTTCCTGGGGCGGACCTGGAATCAGCAGGCATGGCGGAGCGATCAATTCCGACTGGATCTCAGTCGGTGGTGGTGACGGGTTCGTTTGTCGCACCGATCGGGAAGACCCGGACTGGGTCTACAGCGAAAGTCAGAATGGAAGGATCAGTCGCCGCAATCTGCGAACGGGAGAATTCGGTTCGATTCGTCCCGCCGCCGAAGAGGGTCTGTCTTATCGCTTCAACTGGAAGACACCATTCGAGCTCTCGCACCACAATTCAAAGATCTTCTACACCGCCGGCAATTATGTCTGGCGATCGCTAAACCGTGGCGACAACCTGCAACGGATTTCACCCGAGATCACGTTGACCAAACGAGGATCAGCGACCGCGTTTTCCGAATCAGCCCGTGACCCCAACATTCTTTATGCGGGTACCGACGACGGGGCTCTGTGGGTGACTCGCAACGGGGGGAAGAACTGGCGGAACATCACACAGAATCTGCGACTCGACCGTCCGATGTGGGTCTCGACGATCGAAGCTTCCCAGTTCTCCGACGGACGAGTCTACGTCTGCATTGATGGCCATCGTTCCGACAGCGACGCTCCGCATGTGTTCGTTTCCGAAGACTTCGGCGAAACGTTTGTGTCGCTGAATCAGGGATTGCCTCGTGGTTCGACTCGCACGCTGCGTGAGGATCCGCTGAACGAGCAGTTGCTTTACCTTGGAACAGAATGGGCGTTCTGGGTGTCACTTGATCGCGGTCGACATTGGACGCAGTTCAATCAGAAACTGCCTTCGGTTGCGATTCACGAAGTCGCCGTTCATCCCGAGGTGAATGAGATTGTGTTGGCGACACACGGTCGAAGTCTGTGGGCCTGCGATGTGGAACCACTCCGTCAATTGGGCGGCAAGGATTCCAAGGCAACTCGTCTGTTGGACCCGACCGACGTGACTCGATGGCGTCGAGCACCCCGCCGAGGTCGAACCAATCGCCGATTTGTGGGCGATAACCCAAGCGGCTCAGCACAGCTTTGGTACCAACTCGCTGGCAAGGCGGAGTCCGTCAAGATTCGTGTCGAGAATATCGAGGGAGAAAAGATCGCAGAACTCGAAGGCTCCAAAGAGGCTGGACTGCAACACGTTGAATGGAGTCTAAGAGGTCAACGTGGGCCTAGAGGTCGTTTTCGATCGCTCGCCAATGGGGTCTATCGCGTCACCTTAACGGTCGATGGCAAAGACGTGCCCGGCGCACAGACCATCGAAATTAAGGCTGATCCAACTGTCTCGGAAGATGCTCTTTCCGACGAAGAATTGGAATCGCAGGAGCTGGAGTTAGACGGTCTGGACGAAGAAGACTCTGAAATTCAGTAGTCGTTGATGTGCCGGTCCAATCCCCACGCACGGTAGTGCCGGGGTAAGCGAAGCAGCCTGGTGTCCTCTGGGCTGCTTCGGTGACGCAGACGGAATGGCCCGAGCCCGGCGGCTTACGGCTCCAAAACCTCGCAAGCTGTCAGCAACGATCCAAACCAACGTTGGTAGCCACCGCCTCGGACAGTCCCGGGCAAGACAAGGTTTGCTGCAGCAGGGACATCATCTATCAGCCATGTTCCGCCGGTTAGAAGACAATCGTCGATAAGGAATCCCTAGTCGCGCGATGCGGTGGGGCGAGTTGCCTTCCAAATTGGGCGGATGCTTCCACGGAGCTGAAATGCAACAAGTTTCGTGTCTGCACCTTTCAAACCGACCAGCCAAACTCCCTCGACTGCAACCGGTTTGTCGCCGGTCGACCAAGTGACATCGGTGTAAGCAAACTGAGGAACCGATTCCGTTTGCAGAAGCTCTCGCGCGAGTTCAGTGGGAAGCTTTCGTGTCGGAGCGTTCTCGACGAACGATTCAGTCGCCAGTTCGACGTAGGCGGCATCAATCCGATCGGTCATCTCAGGAATCGTACGACGAAAATACGCGCCGGTCTCAGCCACAAGTCGTTCGATGTTCTCATCAGATCGCTTTGTGGCAACGGTGACTCGGACCAGATCATTCAGGTATTCGTCAACGATGCTCTCCGATGGATCAATGTCGGCAGGTTCGAATCCAACGTTCGGTGAAGACAGAATCGCCAGTTGAGCATCCTCGGTAAGGTTCTGCATCAACTGTGAACGCTGCATGCAGGCCTTCAATTCTTTCGACTCCAGTCCGACGACAGATTGCAGGAATGCCACGATTGATTGAACGCAGTCACTCGTGCGATCAACGGTTGTTCGTTCGTCTGAAGAATTCAGGTTAAGCCGCATGTCGAAGCGTTCTTCGAATTCGGACTTCCACTTCGTGACTTCCTTGTCCGTTGCTCCGTGTACGAAATCCGTAAAGAACTTCTCCAGTCCGCTCGCGATCTGTTCGCGTTCTTCCCTTGTGAGCAGCGCCGGGTCAGAAAGCGTTAGACCCGCCGCGCGATGGTCGGCGATGCATCGATACAGGTAGACACGGTCGTATTCGTTGCGAAGTGGTAGCGATGAAACCTGCCGCAAACCTTCGCGGAGACTCTCGCGAGAGAGTGGGAACCGGCCGACGAGTTCCGTGAGTTCGGAACCGTAAATCCAGTTGGGGTCGCGATGCCGGAAGTCGCCGCCGTAGATGTTGGCAACTTCAAAACCAATGACGCGGATTAGATCGTGTAGCAAGCCAATTGCCTGGCGATCAACAAAGTTCTCAACGGCTTTTTGTCCTGCCTTTTTTCCAACCTCAGTGGCTACAACCCACGCTCCCAGCGTCAGCGGGTTCGCTCCTGCCAGAAATCGACCTGCGTACAAACTTCGACTTAAATAGCTGAACCACGGTGCTGACTTTTGGTACTGGCCGTAAGCGACAACCGCTTTGCGAATATACGAATACATGTTGTTGAAGTTGTATTGCTTCACATCCAGCGGCAATTGTTCAACCAGCACCAACGCATGCAAGCAGACTCGACCGGCTGCCCGAGCAACGTTTTCGAAGCTGGTTTCGAGAAGAGGATTCTCGCTATTTGGTGAATAGACTTTCGCAACTCGTTGAACCAACGAATGGATGTCTTCTCGAACCAGTTGAATATCCACTTTGCCGTCGGCAGTGCTGTACTCTTTGTTGCGAATCTTCTCGTAGGCGACTTCTGCTTCCGTCTGAAGCAATTCCAGAACCTGCCGATCCTGTACTGTGAGCCGTTCGTTTCGTTCAAAACTAATCGGCGGTTGGCTCGGATTCGGAAGTTCGAACAGTTCTTGATGTGTAGCGAGTTTCTCCGCGAGCGAACGTTCGCGGTCTTCGATCCGATGAACTTGTTGGTCTAGTTGCGACCGGATTGAATCACGCCAATCTTCGATACCGGCTCGTTGTTTTTCGAACTCGTTGCGTTCGTTTTCGAACAGCATCTTTGCGTCTTCGAAGACGTCCGCTTCGCTGTTAGCGGACTTCTTGAGAAATGGAATGCTGGCGAGTGGCAAGACGGCTCCGACGGCGCAGCCTGCGAGTGTTGCCCCCGACTGTCCGCCGAAGAAGGCCGTGGCAAGAGTCACAATGGCTCCTGCCGAGATGAGGATGATGGGTGGGATGTTCCAGTGTTTCATTGTTGCTGATTCCTGTTTGGAACACCCAGAGTGCTACGCATGCGTCACTGTGTAATGGTTATGTCTTCGGCCAGCTTGGTTCTCAATGCTGATCACACGGCCGTTCTACCGAGCCCACTCAGCCACTCGTCTTTTAAAAGCCGCGATCTGATGTTCGTCGAGGAACTCATCCAGGCCATCGTTCTTCAATTGCCGTCCGATATTGCTGACCGCGAAACTCGGGCCGTTCTGGATATCAGCTTCAGTGACAATCTTTATCTGCGTGTCAGCCCATGCCCGAAACTGTCCGACCTGTTTTTCTTCGAGGTCAAGATCCAAAGCGAAGGCACTTGTGATCAAGGCAACAGTACGCTGTCGTCGTTGTTCGCCAATGATCGCTTCGAATTTCTGAATTTGGTCAGGGGTTGTGACCTTGGCGATGGTGTCTTTCCACAAATCAGAACGAAGGATCGTGTCGTAACCGCCGTTAAGTCCGTATCCGCTGCTGCCATTGCTGCGGCGGATGTTTAGGCTGGCCCCCGACCTTCGAACGATCAGGATAAGTCGGTGACCTGCGACGGCGGCTTCTGAGGCTTCTGTCTGGTCGTCCGATTTGTCTCCCAACCGAAGCATCCTGCCATTCACAGAAACATCCTCTGCTGGCAGTCGTTGTTTGGCGTACTGACTGATTCGGGCGGAGTATTTTTCTACGGATTTCTTGGCAGCACCCTTGGCCGCCAACATCAGCCGCCGCGCGGACTTTTGATCGAGGTCGATGTGTTTTTGCATCTTCCGGATTCGGAACTGGATGGCGTCCTGCAGCAGTTGTTGGTACTCCGCCTTAAGCTCGCGTTCAACTAGCTCCTCCATTGCTTTTTGGCGTTTGCCATCAGTGTCCGCATCGTCTTCCTGCAGATGGGGCGAAGAAAGAATGGTGGCCGAGGTCAGCAGAATCGCAGTGAACATGGCGTCTCCTTGAGGTGTAATTCTTCCACAACGCCCGACAGCGTTACTGGTTCAAAGCTAGTGCCTGTGGCAATTGACGTGCGGCGCGACGTCATCGGGTGATGCCAAGCCGAACTCACGATACAATCCCAAGCATGAATACTGAAACGACCAAACGAGTGCTGTTCTTGTGCACCGGAAACTCATGCCGCAGCCAAATGGCGGAAGGGCTTCTCAGAGAACTTGGCCCGAACCGCTTTACATCGCTTTCCGCTGGATCCAAGCCGGCTGGATACGTTCATCCGATGGCGGTCGAGGCCATGAAGGAACTGGGACATGACATTTCTGATCTGATCAGCAAGTCGATTGATGAGTTCCTTCCACCAGATGGAACACCGCCAGATTTGATTATCAGCGTGTGTTCTGGTGCAGAAAAAGAGTGTCCCAACTTCCCCGGTGCGGTTGAACGGTTGCATTGGCCGTTCGACGATCCGGCTCATGCAGAAGGTTCGGACGAAGAAAAGATGCAGGTCTTTCGCCGTGTTCGAGACGAAATTAAGACGCGACTCGACGGTCATTTTGGGCCGGACGAATCATGAGCCTGTCAGAAGCTGCGATAAGTTATTGCACCAACGTGCACGCGGGACGAACAGTTGCCGAAGTCGATTCTGGGCTGGACGAGTTTACGGTCAAGGTGCGAGAGCAATCTGGCAGGCCATTGGCCGCGGGCCTATGGCTGGCTCGATCGGTCGTGTCCGAGCTGTTGGCTGAAGATGGAGCCGTCGAACGCTTTCGTGATCGGCTGATCGAACGCGATTTGCCATGCTACACGCTCAATACGTTTCCTTTCGGCGACTTCCACAGTGAACGCGTGAAAGAGAATGTTTACCTGCCCGACTGGTCCACCAAGGCTCGGCGTCAATACACGGTGGATTGTGCGACGGTTCTTGCAAGTTTGCTGCCGGAGGGAGTGGAAGGCAGCATGAGCACGCTGCCGCTCGGCGGGAGGATGAATACCCCAGACGATCCGGCGAACTTTCATCAAAATTGCTTCCAACAGTTGGTTCAAACTGCCCAGTCTCTGAAAGCGATTTTCGAGGAAACCGGAAAGCTAATCCGTCTCGCTGTTGAGCCTGAACCGTGCTGCGAGATGAGTTCCATTCCGGACCAGGCAGTTCCGTTGTTCAGAAGGCTTCGAGAATACGCGGCTGACCAAAACGCTTTGGACGAAGTGAACCGATACATCGGCTTGTGTTTTGATGTGTGTCATCAGGCCGTCGAATTCGAAGACGTCGCGGCGTCGATTGATCTACTTGTCGAGAACGAGATTCGTATCAACAAGGTACACATTAGCAACGCGATTGAATTGCAGAATCCGGAAACCAACCTAGAAGGCCGCAGCGCGTTGGTTCGATTTGTTGAGCCTCGGTATTTGCACCAAACGTTCGCCAAAACATCAGACGGGCGTTTGCTGACGCGAACTGATCTCGAATCGAAAGACGTACTTCGCCAGCCATCGGACTACACCGATTTCGACCGCGTCCCGGCTTGGCGGGTTCACTTCCATGTCCCCGTGAATGCCGAAGAACTCGGGCCACTGAAGACGACTCGAACAGAACTCCGGCGGGCGATCAGTCGAGTCGAAAAGCTGGACTACGCACCGCATCTCGAAATCGAAACGTACACGTGGGAGGTGCTGCCAGATGGGAAATTCGTCGAACTTGTGACGGGTTTATGCCAGGAAATCGAAGCCACGCACGAATTACTGGCTGAAGCTCGCAATAGGGATGCGGGTGATTGTTCACCGTAACTTCTTTCTTAAGAGGGCCTTACGTCAGTGTCAGACTGGTACTACGCCATCGATGGTCAACAGTTTGGGCCGATCAGCAACCGTGAGTTGCACGATCTTGCAGGGAACGGAGGTTTGCAGCCTACCGACCTTGTTTGGCAGGATGGGTTTGGAGACTGGCGACAAGCCAGCACGGTGACTGGCCTGTTTCCAGCCGGTGCCGGAACTTCGCCAGCCGGGCCACCTCCCGTATACACGCAGCCGGAATTTGCCGAAACCTTCGTGGCCTACGACGACATCGGCGCACAGCCAGTCGGAACGCGGACACCTGAGGAATTGAAGATACCGCTGCTGATCTCCGCCATCTCAAACAGCGCCCTGGCACTTATCTGGGTTCTGACATGTGTATTTTCATTCCTCGCTATCCCGCTGGCGATTCTGGCTTGGTACGAAGTTAAGCTGTACCGCAAGGTCGATCTGATTCCCAACGATCAGTTTGGTTCTGAGGTCAAAGGGCTGGCTCCCTACCAGATTGCAGCGGGAGTTTTAGGCGGAAGCATTCCCAGTCTCGTCTGTGGCATCCTGCTGATGATCAAAGGCGGCGAGCACGCCGATAAAGGGTTGCCGGCGTAGCGATTTGGATGGCTTGGGAAGCAGGTTGCTCTGGCTGTTGCGGATAGCCGCGATGTAATCTGGAGCCGTGAATACGCCCTGTAAAATTCTGCTTCTCTGCTGCGTGCTTGCGGTTCCGAGCATCAGCTTTGCTCGACCGGTTCAAGTAGAGAACTCACCTGTTGAGCCTGTCGTTTCGAAGCTGATCTCGCAGCTGGAATCACCACGTTTCCGTGATCGCCAAACCGCGACTCGTTTACTACTAAAACGAGGAGCGACAGCAATTCCGCCTCTGAAAAAGCGTGTTTACAGCGGACGACTGGAACTTGCTGTTCGCGCGATTTCAATTTTTGAATCGGCGTACATTGGCAAAGATCCCGCTGCTGCTGCTGCGGCAGATGACGCGTTGGAAGAATTGGCCGAGTCAGATCGACAGGAGCTCGCAGAACACGCGAAGAGTGTGCTGGAACGCAACTACGGGGCCAGAACGCGATTCGCCGTAGAGAATCTTCGTCGGCTTGGTGGGGAAGTTGACAACTACCCCGACCGTCAAAACGACCCAAGTCAGCAGGGAGTACCGTTTCTGATTTTGAACAAGAAATGGAAAGGCGGTGCTAAGGGGCTTAAGTATGTTCGCCGTTTGAAGGGGTCTCGGTTTCAGATTTATGTGATCGACGGTGTGCCGCTAGCGGAACGAGATATCGTTGAATTGGAAGCGTCTTTTGATAATCCAGTGGTTGCTCGTCGCGGTTCGGCCATGCTTGGCATTTCCGGAGCCCGAGCGGCTGCCGGGTGTTTGATTATGAATGTTGTAGAAGGAAAAGCAGCTGAAGCGGCCGGGCTTCGTTCCGGTGACATCATTCAGGAATTGGATGGCAAACAGATCGAAGATTTTGAAAAGCTTGTCGAGCTACTTCGGGACAAGCAGGCCGACGACATCATCCAGTTGAAGGTGCTTCGAGAACCAAGGACTGAAGCACAGGCAATTCGTGTGAAGCTTGGTCACTGGCGCCCGCCGACATCTGGTTCCAGCGCGACTCTGCGAGAACGAGCGAATCCGGCCGGCAAGCCGAAGGTGAAAGCACCCAGCGGTACCTCTAAGAAGTCGCCGCGATAACGCTTTCCGATTGCGTGCTTCGACCTGAAGGGGTTCGTTGCCCATCCACTACGAGGCTGTTCCTCGTAACCCGCTGGTCAAATGAGAATTGGTTGAGTGTGCGGACTGTCCATCTCGATTCCGGGTGGGCCGTCGAAGTTCTCTTCAACAAACCGATCCCAGCGGTCTCTGGTTTCTTTCGAGGTCAGATTGCTCAGCTCCTTCTCGCAACCCTCACAAACGATGGCGGGAAACTCTGCGAGCATGATCTTGTGTCCGAGCAGCATGC
>JBGCDN010000106.1:0-9575 GCA_045105495.1 Planctomycetaceae bacterium | reverse complement strand
GAACAGCATCCGTGCCCGCACCACCTTCCATCAGGTCGCTGCCATCACCGTTGTTCCAAATCGTCAGGTCGTTACCGCCCTGACCCAGCTTGATGTCATTCCCAAGGTTGCCGATGAGTGTGTCATCGCCATCACCACCAGCCAGGTAGTCGTCACCGCCACCACCACGAAGCTCGTCATTGCCAGAACCTCCGTCGAGATCCAGTTCAATCAAGCCAGCCAATTCGTTGGTTCCAATAATTGCGTCGTCACCGCCTTGCCCGTTGACCTCCAGCGTTTCAGTCGTACCGATGTCCAATTGGAAGAGACCAAGATTGTTTCGCTGAAATCGCACACGACTGCCGTTCGCATCTATCGCGAAATCGTCGCCGGCTGCATCGGCTCCATTGACCTGAACAACGTCGGTCCCAATACCACCTTCCATCAGGTCGCTGCCATCACCGTTATTCCAAACAATCAGGTCGTCACCAGCATCGCCGTACTTCGAATCGTTACCGAGGTTGCCAACCAGGGTGTCGTTCCCATCGCCACCGTTCAAAACATCCTGCCCATCAGAGCCCGACAGGTAGTCGTCACCAGCACCGCCATTGAATGTCAGTCCGATAAGCGGATCGAGCCCGACGGAACCACCAATCGTGTCGGCACCGCCCTCGCCATCCACTTCCAGTGATTCCGTCGTCCCAATGTCCAGTTGGAACAACCCAAGGTTTCGGCGTTCGAACTGAACACGAGCCCCATTCGGCGTTGTCAGGAAGTCGTCACCCGCAGCATCAGCTCCGTTGACCTGAACAGCATCCGTGCCCGCACCACCTTCCATCAGGTCGCTGCCATCGCCGTTGTTCCAAATCGTCAGGTCGTTGCCGCCCTGACCCAGCTTGATGTCATTCCCAAGGTTGCCGATGAGTGTGTCATCGCCATCACCACCGAACAGCTGGTCGACACCATCTGTACCAGAGAGATAGTCATTACCCGCGCCACCGTATTCGGCGACCGAGATCAGACCATCAAGACCAGTCGATCCCATGATCGTGTCGTCGCCACCAAGACCAAAGACGTCCAGCGATTCTGTCGTTCCAATATCCAACTGGAACAGACCAAGGTTGTTGCGAGCGAATGCGACCCGCGAACCATTCGGATTGATCGCGAAGTCATCACCAAGCCCGTCGGCTCCATTAACCTGCAGCGTGTCATTGCCAGCACCGCCCTCCATGAGATCGCTGCCGTCACCGTTATTCCAGATCAGCAGGTCATTACCACCCTCGCCACGCTTGATGTCGTTACCTCTGTTTCCGATGAGCGTGTCGTCACCAGACCCACCCGCGAGGTAGTCGTCACCACCGCCACCACGAAGCTCGTCATTGCCCTCACCACCATCCAAATCGAGTGACGTCAACCCAACCAGATCGTTGGTACCGACGATTATGTCGTCACCACCCTGACCGTTTACGTTGACTGTTTCTGTTGTCCCAATATCCAACTGAAACAGGCCGAGGTTCTGCCGTGCGAGCCGAACGCGGTCACTGTCTGCATCGATAAAGAAGTCGTCGCCAGCCGCATCAGCACCGTTCACTTGAACGATGTCGATTCCGCCGCCGCCTTCCATAAAGTCACTGCCATCGCCGTTATTCCAAACAATCAGGTCGTCGCCACCCTGAGCCAGCTTGCTATCGTTTCCAAGGTTCCCGAGCAGCGTGTCGGCGCCACTACCGCCGCGCAGCGAGTCGATGTTCGAACTGCCGGACAGGTAGTCGTTGCCTTCTCCACCATGCAAGTACCCCGAAGGCAGAACGCCATTCACTTCGTTCAGAGTGAGAATGTCGTCCCCGCCAAGGCCTTTGATTGAGATCTGTGTAGTGTTCAAAAGAGTTGGAACATCGCCGGAGATTGAGATGGCTCCGTCGTTCACCTGGAGGTTCCCAGCGGCATCGGCACTCACTTCAATTGCGTTCGCATCTTCATCGCCGAGTACTTCAAGCACACCTGTCGCAGAAGTAAAAGCCGCGCTCACTGTCAGTAGTGCACGCTGTTCCAGCGACTCGGGAGTGCCCGTTCCCCGAGATCGCTGACGGAGGCTTGTGCGGCGTAGGCCGAAGAAATTCATTGAACGGAACATAAGGTTTGCCTTTAGCGCTGGAGTTTCTGCCGAGTGGATCGTCCTTCCCACACCATTCAGTTCTGTCCGATAAACCACGAACTAACACCGACTTGTCGATTTTTAAGAATCTCGCGAAGCTGGACCCCATTCGGGAGCTCCCTGCCACCATGCAGCCAGTCCTTGAAACGGCCGCACCGATTGCCGACAGTGCATTGACGAATCCACAGTAAGGCCACCGCTTGTCGAACGATCTCTCTGACACACTCGTCCAATCCGATCTCCAGCGAGAACAATCGCGTGAACTCTCCCTGCGCGCGGATCGGCCGCCGCTGTCGATTAAGGGGTACACATTTGTTCGACGACTGGGGACTGGCGCGTATGGTTCTGTCTGGCTGGCTCGAGAAGACAACACTGGCAAGAACGTTGCCATTAAGTTCTACACGCATCGACGTGGGCTGGACTGGTCGCTGCTGAACCGTGAAGTTGAAAAGCTGGCGGTCCTGTACACATCGAGAAACATCGTTGGCCTGCTGGATGTTGGTTGGAACAGCGATCCACCCTATTACGTCATGGAGTACCTGGAAAACGGTTCGCTGGCGTCATGGTTGGAAGACGGAACACTTTCCGTCGACGAATCTGTTCGCGTCGCAACCGGAATCGCCAAGGGTTTGGTTCATGCACACGGGTCCGGAATCCTGCACTGCGACCTGAAGCCGGCCAATGTTCTGTTCGACGGCGAAAAAGAACCACGCCTCTGCGACTTTGGCCAATCGCGACTTTCACACGAACAGAACCCGGCACTCGGAACTTTGTTCTTCACGGCTCCCGAACAAGCCGACCTGCGCGCGATCCCCGACGCTCGTTGGGACGTGTATGCATTGGGTGCCTTGCTATACCAAATGCTCACCGGCGCGCCGCCTTATCGGACTCCAGCGTCAGAAGAAACAATTCGGTCTGCCCCTTCACTCAACGAACGACTGCAGGCTTATCGCAATCTCATCGAGACCAGTCCAACCCCCGAAGCGCATCGAGCCGCGGGGGCAAACGTCGATAGCCGTCTGGCAGACATCATCGATCGTTGCCTCTCAACCGACCCACAAAATCGGTTCCCTAACGCACAAGCTGTGTTGGAACAACTTGAATCGAGAGAACGCCAAAAGCAACGCGCGCCGCTGCTGCGACTGGGCGTCCTTGGACCACTGTTGCTGCTGGCTGCAATGGCTCCGCTGTTCATCTACATCATGAGCCGCAACGTACGAACGCTCGAAATCGAGTTAACCGAACGCGCGCTTGAGAGCGATATGCTGACGGCTCGGGTCAAAGCGCAGAGTTTGGAAGACGAACTGAACCGACGCGTCGCCGAGTTCGAAGATATGCTCGCGAACCCAGCGTTGATTGAACTTCTCGAAGCATGGCTTCCGCGGATCGAATCGCTGGAAACCAGAGAACTCATCGAACTAATGGACCTACCACGCGATGAAGCACCTGCCTGGATTCAGGCGTTGGATTCGTCTTACTATCGTGTTCGCGACCGCAGCAAATTGAAGAAAGGTGGCGAAGACGCAAGTTGGTTCATGAACTCAACATCTGGTCGTCAGATTTATCGCCGCGGAAAAGGCAACTCACAAAATTCGCTCGGCAAACACTATTGGTCGCGTGACTATTTCCATGGTGGTGAGAAAGATCTACCGCACGACACAGATCGAATGCAGCCGCGTGATCCGGCAAAGACAAAGATGTTTGTCGACGAATATCACGTGTCGGTTCCGTTTCTGAGCACAGCCACCAACCGCTACATGATTGCGGTAACCGTCAAAATTCGAGGCAAAGCCAACAAGGATGGCGAACGGCCGGTTATCGGATTACTTGGACGAACCATCCACCTGGACGACTTTCGGGGACGATTCATCGAACGAATCCAAAACGCAAAAAGTAGCCAGGGACAGATCGACCGAGAGATCGCGCTTGTCGACAGACGCAACTGGCAGTTGCTGGATCACAGCTGGATCGCTGACGTGGCCCAGCTTGCAGATAGAAGTGACGCAGGCAGCGAAACCACTCAAAACGAGCTCGACGACGAAGTCAAACAACTCTGGGCAAACAAGAGTGCCTTCTACGAGAAGCTACAGCTTTCAGCCGACGTCATCAAACAGTTTGAGGCCATCGAGAAAGACGCCGACGGCCACATCGAACTTCGGCTACCGAACGCCGCGCAGGACTATCGAAACTACTACACAGACCCGGTCGGCGAAATCGACTCTCCATCAACAAAGCAGTATCGAGACAATTGGTTCGCCGCGCTTTATCAAGTCGAAGTCGGCAGAGCCCCGTGGGTCGTCATCATTCAGGAACGCGCCGACAACACGCGCGAGTCGGTAGACCGAATGTCGGCTGCTGCCATCCGATACGGGCTGCTGGCCATCTTAACCAGCATTATTGGTTTGCTGGCCGTCTGGTGGTTCGTCATGCGAACAATGCGGAACACCAACAAGTAAGAGTGCTCGAACAACTGCGTCGGGCAGCATTCTTCGATAGTTGAAAGGCCACTTGTCGGGCTTCAAAAAGAATCTCGGATTTCTCTGTAACAACACAGGAACGGGTCGTTCGTGAAGATGCGAACCAACCTACACCTTGGAGAAAGCCACTATGAGAACTCTACAGAACCTGACAAACCGACTAACCAAAACAGTCGTTCCTACCGCAAGACGGCGAACCAGCCAGCGATCACAACCGACCGAAGCTCTCGAAGAACGCGTTCTTCTAAGCAATGTGACCGTCAACTTCACAGGCGGTGACCTTGTTCTTCAGGGAGATTCTGACGACAACAAAGTCTCTGTCGAACAAGTCGCTAACGGCATCCAGGTCACTGGCCATTCCGGAACGACAATCAACGGTCGACTGTCAATGCTCATCCGTGCGGTCTCTGTTCCAGATGACCTGCGAGCCAACTTCTCAGCAGGCGGTAACAACACACTAGCAGTCGAAAACCTGGTAGTTGGTGACGATGTGCAATATCGAGGCGGGCGGGGCCGGGAAAGCTTCGCTGTGATTGAGGGCGAAGTGAGAGGCGACGTCAACATTCGCACGGGCAACGGTGCAGATGCTGCAGTGCTATCCAGCGTGTTGATGGATGGCGAGATCGCGATCAATACCGGTAGCGGCAGCGATCGTGTAGTTGTTGGCGGCGAAGAGATCTCCGCTGACATCAACATCAACACTGGTCGTGGACGTGACGACGTATTCCTGGCTTCAATGTCTGCCGGCGATGTGGTAGTCAAAACTGGTGGCGGCAACGATATCGCGTTCATCGTTCAGGTTGAGGCTGACGAGATGAACATGAACATGGGTGGCGGCAACGACGAAGTCGCCATGGGCGAAGTTGATGTCTCTGCCCGAATGACAGTGAAGGGTGGCGGCGGATCAGACAACTATGAAACCATCGCTGTATCGGCTGGAGACGAAAGGGTTTCTCAATTTGAAGGAAACACGGTTACCGGTCTCGATGACCGCATCGAAGACCTAAGTGCCGACCTTGAAATCATTTTCGCCGAACTGGCATAAGCGGTTCCACTGCCGGGTACCGCTTAAAGACTAAATAGCAACCGCCCCCGATTTCATCGTCGGGGGCGATTTCGTTTCTATTCGTTGAACCCGCGGATAAGCAAATAAGTGCATCCGCAAATAACACTACTGGCCACCAAGGATCAGCTCTTCTTCCTCTTCTTCGCCAAAAACACCCTTGGGCGTCTGCATCAGCATTTTGGCAGGTGAGGTTGCCGGTTGAAGGATCAGTTCTTCCTCCTCTACAGCATCGATGATGCTTGCCTTAACCTTCAAGAAGTAGCGTTTGCCGTCAGCATCCTCAGCCTTTCCTCCGACGCCTGAAGCGAGACTGGCCAGCCCTGTTTTCCCATCGGGGATGACCCATGAAGTCGCTTTGTCGCCAACGATCGCCGTGACAACGACCGTCTTACCTTCGATCTTCGCACGGAACTGCATGTGAATGCGTTCTGTGAGAACTTCAGCCGTGACACCTGAGAACAATGTCAGCCGAGGAGCTGCCAGAGCGTTCCCGTCGATATCGAAATCGTCGCCCACCAATGACAGCTTACTCGCAATTACGGTCTTTGGTTCTTGAGCAAGAGCTTCGGCCGAAGTTTCGATCACACTGACATCAAGTTGTACTTGGCCAGGTTGTCGGTTTCTCAAGTCACCCAACAACGCGACGATCTTGTCGTGTGCTGATTCCGGGCAACGGATCACAAGTGCTAACGTGCTCTTGTTTAGTTGCATCGTGCGTTCACCACCTGCCGTTCGCCACGACTGCGGGTCAATCGAGCGAATTCTTGCCTGCAACTCAGCAAGCTTCACCTCATACGATTCTGTACCAAAAGGAACAAGTAGATCAGGAACCGAGTAGGTGACCACGGTATATTGTTCTTTTACTGAGCTCGTACTCTTATCAGGTGTCGTCTTTTTGAACCCAGCTTGCGAGGCATAGAGTTCTGAAGCGATGTGCTGCGGCGTTGGAGCGGGCTGACCGATCCGCTGGGTACCAAAACCGGCTAGCATCTGCTGTGCTGAGGAATCCAAACGAGGCCGGCGAAGGTTTCGAGCTGCTTTGAGCTGGAGCCGCAGAGACTTTAAGTTCCGTTCAAGAGGTGCGGTCGACTGCCCCTTCTCTCGAGCTTCTTTGAGTGCCACCTCTGCACGTTTGATTCTGAGTTCGTAATTCTTCACCTGCGTCATCGCAGACTGGAACGCAAGAGGCACATCGAGGTTCCAATCGTCTGTTCCAGACTGCGTAGGCGCTTGTTTGGTGGACAACTGACTGGGTTCTGCGACAAGCACGTGGACCTCATCGCGATCCTGAAGCGAGACCAGTTGGGTGCCAGCCTTTACGTTCGTTATCTTTGCGGCAATCGTTTGCTTGTAGGTATAGGCTTGCGAATACGACGCTGTTTCAATCCCGCCCTTCCGCACCTGTCGAGCACCTTTGGCGGTTCGACGAATGTTGATCACGTCTCCACAGTCCGCTCTCAGACCACCGGCCAACGCGATCGCAGCCATCAAGTTATTTGGGCCCGCTGGCACTTCATAGACGCCCGATTTTGAAACGGCACCGTGGACTATGACTCGAACTGTAGTGTCCACAGGCGTTGTCGCTGGCGAGGTGCTCTCTTGGGAGAACCCTGGGCCTGTGCCTGCCAGCAACGGTTGACGGTAGGTATCTCGGATACTGCGGGTGTGGGCCGACGAGTCCGTCGCTCGCCCCTCCGCGTGCATCGCCAGCAACTCGGCAATTTGCTCGTGGGTCTCCTTGTCTGCTCGGACAACCAAGGATTTCGTGTTCGCGTGGGTTCGAATCACGTTGCGCCCACTTCGAAACATCTCTGGGTTGACTATGCGGACTATGCGTCTCTGAAGGTTTTTCAGCATTATCGCTGCCGAGGTTCCGGATCCGGTTACCAGTGAACTTACGTCATATGCGCGAGGGGTTCTTGTTCTTAGATCAACGTCCGCGAGGTAGTCGTGTCGCAACTGCTCAACTCGCTGGCCGATGATTGCGTGATTCTTGAGCGTCTGTTCTACAACGAGAATCGGCGAGAGGTCGGTCGGGGTGATTTTGCCACGGTCCCATGAGTTCGCGTCAACACTCTTTCTGATGATGTCCAGAATCTCCTCCGGCAGAGGCGGATCAGGCTCACCGTAACCCAGCAGATCAGTGAAGTCGTATGGACGCGGAAAGGTCGGCGGCAGTTCCGATGCTGAGTCAGCCGATTCCACCACGATTCGGTCATTCGACTTCAGTCGAGGTAGTCTTGCCTTTGCCATATCTCGGAAGTTGTACCGAACGAATCCGTTGTGTGTGTCCTCCGAGACCTGGGCAGCACCGTTCACAGTCTCCACGGGTCGAGCCGTGCGATGAATTACAACAACGTCGCTAGCCTTCTTAGTCAGACCGCCAGCCATTGCGATGGCATTGATGAGGTTATTCTCCCCGCCAGGCACTTCGAAGAGCCCCGGAGCTTCAACCGCTCCACTAACACGAACTCGCACCGTCTTTTGTGGTTGTGGTTCCGGCTTCACAACAGCCGCTTCAAGCGATAGCAACAGATCCGGTTTCGAATCTCCAAGCTTCAACCGTATGAGACTCGCCTCGTCATCGCTTATTTCGACGGACTGGAAGTCATACTCGGTTGTTTTGACCTGGTCGGTTTGAACTCGATGAAGCAGGTTCCCGGAGAGAACAGTCTTCCCATCCACACGTGTCGGTGTAAGAGCGAGTCTGATTCCCCGGAACCCATCGTCATCCTCGTTCTGGGGAGTAACCTGCTGTCCAACTTCGATCCGCGAAGGTTTACCTTCCAATGTGACGATTTGCGGTCGTGAGAGGATTTGGAGTTTGTGCGACTTCTGTATGCGTCGGTAGAGTTCTGTTACAGACTCGAACGGAACGGAGAACGCGGTCGACCCGACTTGCATCGGTTCCTTGCCTCCATCACTTCGCGTCATTTTGATGGTCTGCGTTGGCACTGGCGTCGCGAAAGTGAGTTCTGCTTCTGGATCTACTTCAGCAATCATCGCTTTGAGTACGAACGCGGTTGGTTCATGCTGGGGAACGTTGTCCGCTGCCGTCAAGAGCTGGCTATCGAGCGTTTCGGTAACTGAGCGGTTGCTGATTGAAGCAACTGGAGCTCGCTTGATTTCGTTCGCTTTGAGAACGAGAACCAGTTCCTGCCCAAACGATTCGATCAGACGATGGACATAGACTGAGCCTGCTGGAACAACCGGTGTAAAATGAAGAGGTGATGACTTCTTAATCATCCGGTTGCCGCGCCCATCATCAAGTTCATATTCGAAGTTGCAGGTGAGTGCGACCCCGTCTGTCATGACCATCGGTGTGACTTGAAGACGAATCCTGTCGGTGCCAGCCGTCTCACACGAAGCCTGTTGAGCATTTCGGCACATCAGCCTCGGTGTACACAACACGTCGACATCTTCGCGTTCTTTCAATACATCGAGCACAGCTTGCCACTTGGCCGTTTTTAGCAACTCTGTGGTTTCTGATTGCTTTTGGTTCGCAAGGATGTCCGGTGGCATCGGTAGCAAGACACCGAGACTCGATGGGGATTCGTAACGGGATTCAAACCCGCCCTTCTTTGGTTCGATTCGGAAGCCGAAGCCCACAGGCGACTCTGCCGATTCTGCACCTTCCCACTGAACGGGGGCCTTGTTCCAATCCCTGGCCTCTGGGAATACAGCAGTGAATACACCTTTCGGTGCCTTGATAATCGTCGCCTCAATCATCACCTGTTTCTCAGGGAGCGTTGCCTTCTTCGATTCTGGCAACGGCTTCGCATCCTGACTGATGACCGCTCCCGGCAGCACCACGGCGGCCGCGACAACAAACAGTAACCTCCTACGCCAGCTTCCACCGCTTCGACTCCCTTGTCGTAAGCTCATGATTCTCTCCATG
>JBGCDN010000105.1:0-3266 GCA_045105495.1 Planctomycetaceae bacterium | reverse complement strand
GCAGTCGTGGCGAATGACGTTTGCCAGAGCTTTTGCGGAATCCGATTCACCATGAACCAGAAAGACGTTGTCCGCACCGCCGCGTTTTGAAATCTCTGATATCCACCACTTCAGGTCTTCAGCGTCCCCATGCGCGGAGAGACCGTTGATTTTTTGTACGTTGGCTCGCAGCTTGTATTCACGTCCAAAGATGCGAACCACCGGGCGGCGTTCAACCAACCTTCGACCAAGTGTATGAGCGGCCTGGTAGCCGATGATGCAGATCTCGTTCTCCTCGTGCGAGACAGCATGTTTGAGGTGGTGCACGACGCGTCCGAACTCACACATTCCGCTGGAAGCAATCACGATGAACGCGCCCTTGCGGCGGTTCAACTTCATACTTTCATCACGGCTTTGAACAAACCGAAGCGTTGGGAATTCGAAGACGTCGTCGTCTGTCTTCAGTTTTTCGAGGACCCGATCATTCAATTCGCGTTGGTAGTCGCGGTACACGTCGGTCAGTCGCGTTGCCAACGGACTGTCAACGAAAACCGGCGTCTCACCAAGTTCGCCTTCGTTGTACATGTTGTTCAGGATGTGCAGGACCAACTGCGTTCGACCGAGAGAGAAAGCGGGGATCACGACACGCCCATCATTCGCAATCGCGCGTTTGACAATGCGTTCGAGATGAACTCGGATATTCGCGATTGGCGGATGTGTTCGATTACCGTAAGTGCTTTCGCAGATCAGAACATCACAGCCATCGATCTGAGCCGGATCTCTGAGTAGCGGCATTCCACGCTGGCCAAGGTCGCCACTAAAGACAACGCGGCGCGTGCGGCCTTCGTCTTCCAGTTCAACTTCAACGATAGCCGAACCAAGAATGTGTCCAGCGTTGTGAAAGCGGACTCGGAAATCGTCAGCTAGCTGATGCCATTCAGAAAAATTCAGTGGCTGTAGCTGCTTGCTGAGATTGCGGACATCCTCTTCGCCGTAAAGCGGTTCAATCTTCGGGATTTTATCTTCGTTTCCTTTGTTCTCTCGGCGCCATCGTTTTCGCAGATACTTGGCATCTTCCTGCTGAATCTTTGCGCTGTCTCGCAGCATGATGTAAGCGATGTCCGCCGTCGCTTCCGTGCAGAAAATTGGTCCTTTGTAGCCAGCTTTGCAAAGGCCCGGCAGGTTGCCACTGTGGTCAATGTGCGCGTGCGAAAGAATGACGCCATCGAGGTCAGCTGGGCGGCAATGAAACTGCTCATTCTTCTCGCGACACTCCTGGCGTCGACCTTGGAACAAGCCGCAGTCCAGCAGGATGCGGCGGGTGTCGGTTTCGATCAGGTGCTGACTACCAGTAACTTCGCCAGCAGCGCCAAGGAACGTAATTTTCATATCGACAACTCTGATATCTTCAGTGTGATCGCAGGCGGCGAGAGTTGCTCTCGGCATGCTTCGTAGAGAAGGGTATTAAGCTTCAGAGCACTGATGCTGGTCAATAAGAACCAGTTTGTCGAGTCGTCAGTGGAATCGCGAGCTTTGCAATTCGCTACTGGAAGATACCAACGCTCTTATTGCGGGCGTGGGACTCGAATGCTTGAAGACGCCGCGTTCACCGGGGGTGCCCCGAGTGGTCTTGGCTTGCCGGTCTTTCCTGACAAAGCGATGTCCAACGTATACGCGCAACCGCGTCCGGCTTTCTTTGCCGCGTACATACATTCGTCTGCAGCATCGACCAAACGTTGAGCTGCAACTTTTTGGTTGCCGGGGCAGGTAGCAGCTCCGATCGAAACTGTCAGTGGCGGCTCTTCGAAATCGAATCGTTCCCCGAGGCGACGAATCCCCTCCTGCAACCGTGTCGCAGGAATATGGATGTCCGTCATGTAGCAGTCGGTTAGGATTGCCGCGAACTCGTCACCACCGAATCGAACCAACAAGTCGTACGATCGCAATTGGCCAGACAGCGTCTCGGCAACTTCAGTCAGGACTTCGTCGCCCATTGAGTGGCCATATCGATCGTTGATCTGTTTGAAGTGATCGAGATCAATCATCAGGACGGCGATGGAAGAACCGCGACGTTTCACCCGTTCCCATTCCTGCACCAGTCGGCGATCGAAGACGGAACGATTGGGCAGCCCGGTGACGGAGTCATAAAGAGCGTTCTTCAAAACGTTCTCGACGATACTCCAGCGGACCATAAGGTCGTCGCCAAGATCCAGAGCCAATAGCTGTTCCTGATGAACGAGGGCCGAAGAAGCAACCCGTGCATCGCCATCCGGATTGCGCTTGAGTTGTTCGGCTCCGAACAATGGGTCGAGGCGAATTTGGACGATGGCTTCGAGCGGCGTTTCAGCCCATCGCTGTTGTTCAATTTCGTTGTTGGACGAGAGCCGTCGTTGTACTTCGACGGAATCAACAATGCCCAGTAGGTGCCCTGAAATATCCTCAACCAACAAATATCGAACCCGCGCAAGGTCGATGCGTTCGGCTACTTGACCGAGCAGCAGACCTGCATCGATACGGCAGTCAAATGCCGTCTCGTTTCCGCCGATTTGAAGGTGAGAGTTGAACGCTTTCATGCCGCTAAGCGTGACAGAACGCTTCTTTTAAGAACCGTCGCTGATCACATCTCCTCCATGTCGGCATGTTCCAGCTGAACTTCGATAACGTCTTCACGCCTTGCGAAGAATGCATCCAGAACCATTGGGTCAAATTGTGTTCCGCGGTTCTCTTCGAGAATGTCGAAGCACTTCGATACCGGATAAGCTGGCTTGTATGGTCGGCGAGATGCCAGAGCATCAAACACGTCGGCAACCGCAGTGATACGGCCTTCGAGTGGAATGTCGTCGCCAGAAAGTCCGAGTGGATACCCATCGCCGTTGTACCACTCGTGGTGAGTGAGCGCGATGCGTGACGCGAGTCGGATTAGTGGCGATTGAGCTGAACCAAGCAATTCGCCTCCGAGTGTCGCGTGTTCTCTGAACGCTACCCACTGCGATGCATCCATCTTTTGGAAGACTCTTGTTCCGAGCGAACAGTGCTTTTTCATCACTGCGTATTCTTCCGGCTCCAGCTTGCCTTCTTTCAGAAGAATGCCATCCGGGACGGCGATCTTGCCTACGTCGTGCAGCTGAGCCGCAAGTTCCAACAAGTGCGCTTGCTGCCCGGTCATTCCGAGTTCTTGTCCGATCAGTCCAGCGAACCGACCGACTCGGAAAACATGCCGCCCGGTAATGTCGTCACGAAACTCCTACGCCCTGGCAAGGCAATGCACAACTTCCAGTCGCGACGCC
>JBGCDN010000104.1:0-8603 GCA_045105495.1 Planctomycetaceae bacterium | reverse complement strand
TTGCTAAACGTACGCGAGATGCCCGCGTGCTGATTCTTGGTGATCTGAACGCCTACCAGGAAGAAGATCCGATCGATGCACTGCGGGCTAGTGGGCTGATTGACCTACAGACAATCCAGTCGGCAGAAACATTCGCCGGCGCGCGGCTTCCGCATTATTCTTACGTTTACCGTGGACAGTCTGGCAGTCTTGATCATGCGTTTGGAACTAAGTCGCTTGCGAAGGATGTGATCGCGACAAAGACATGGCACATCAATGCAGATGAACCACGCTGGCTGGACTACAACGAAGAGAACAATCCTAAGTCGTTGTTTCAGGCCGATCCGTTTCGGAGTTCAGACCACGATCCGGTGTTGATTGGGATCCGAAAGTGAATTCAGTTTAGCTGAGCTGGTAGATGATCAGGTCCAGCGTTTCGGAGTGTGGACGGCCCGAACATCAAAGCACCGCATGCCGGCACGGAATCCGGCTTCAAGACCCAGGTCAGTGTCTTCGTAAACTCGGCACGCGGTTGGAGCAACACCGAGCAGCTCTGCCGCGCGGAGGTAAACGTCTGGTTCTGGCTTGTGACGTTGGGTGTCTTCGGCAGCGACGATGTGGTCGAACAGTTCAAGTATTCCGATGGTCTTCAGTGTGGAAATCACGGTTTCACGGTAGCCGCCTGATCCGACCGCCAGCGGAATTCGACCGTGGTTCTCTCTGGCAACAGCAACGATGGCTTCGATCGGTTTGACTTGATGGATCAGAGCTTCGTAGGCCGCTTCTTTCGTTTGCGATAGTTTGTCGACATCAGCGGTTTTGTTCTGTTCTTCACAAAGCATGGCGAAAATCTTGTCCGTCGGGACGCCGCCGAGCCGGTAGAAGTGGTCTTCATCAAACGTCAGTCCAGCCGGCTTGATTGCTTCCTGCCATGCGAGAAAGTGGACTGGCATTGTGTCTGCCAGGGTGCCGTCGCAGTCGAAAATCAATGCAGCCGGTTGGTTCATTTGGAGGTCCTGAACTGAGGTGGGAAAAGCTGTGTTTGGTCTGAGTTTGTTTGGAACCGTTCAAACTACGACGAAGAGGGCAACATCACATGTGAGAACATCTGTGGTCGGTCGGATGAGTCGCTTCTCTTGAGACTCAGTCTGTTACAATCGGTTCGTTCGTCGTTGAGCTTCCGCACAGTTCCCAAACGCAGTCTACGCCATGTCTCGTGATTTCTACACACTCGAAGAACTTGCAGTTCAGCTGGGGCAGGACCGTCGCGTTGTTGAGAAACAGGTCAGTCGAGGGCACATTCCTGGGCGGCGTGTCGGCGGAGAGTGGCGGTTCAATAAGACTGAAATCAGCGATTGGTTGGAACATCAAATTCGATCGTTGGACGAACCTGATCTCGCGATTCTAGAGCGGTCTCAACAATCGCCTGAAGTGACGGAAAGGTCACCGGTTGGCAATTTGCTGCAGCTTGATCTTGTTCAAGTGCCGTTGAACGGAAAGACCAGAGGCTCGGTCATGCGCGAGTTGGTCGAAGTGGCTGGGCGTACGTGGCAGGTGTTTGATGCAGCAGCGATTCTGGAAGCGGTACTTCAGCGGGAAGAAGTCGGTTCAACCGCATTTCCCGGCGGAGTTGCCATCCCGCACCCGCAGAACCGAATGCCGGATGCGATTGGAGAACCGTTGATCGCGTTCGGGAAAGCACAGCGCGGCATTCCGTTTGGCGGGCCTTATCTGATTGATATGTTCTTCCTTGTCCTGGCTCGCGATCCGAACACGCACTTGAAGGTGCTTGCACGATTGAGCCGCCTATTTCAGGCAGAAGACTTTCTGGACGACTTGCGAGAAACGACGGACAGCGAATCCGCCTACAACTTCATTCTCGAAGCTGATGCGAAATTAGACGTCCCGGAATAGCCTCAGACGTTGGCAACGTTTGGGTGTGAGCGAACACGTGAGCATGAATAAAGAGGCAGGCACTCGAAAATGCCTGCCCCTTGTGTCTGTGCATCAGCTTAGTTCAGCGGCTCGATGATCCATTGTTGGCTCCACCAGGTAGTGTCGAGGTCGTAGGTCTCGACACGGCTTTGATCAGAGTTGGCCACGTTTAAGTAGCGCCCGGTCCAGCTGTTTCTGAACCGGTACACATTGCCCCCGACGTTTTCGATGTTCCACCTTTGGCTCCACCAGCCCGAGTTCAACGTCCACGTGGCAACCTTGGCGTTGTTCACATCTGCCGTGTTATGAAGATACTTACCACCGGCTCGACATCGCAGGCGGTACTGACCTGGCTGACCACTCACGGCTTCAACGAACCACCGTTGTCGATTTGTTGATGTGTTCAACCCAAACAGTCGGGTCTGCGAACCATTGCCGGTGCCGCCGCGGGACAGGTATTTTCCGGTCCATCGGTTATAGATCCGGACTTCGCCCACCAGTGGATCGCCGACGGGTTGAATTTCGTCTCGGGTAATCACTGAGGCGTCGTTGAACGTCTCCCATGTGTACTGGTTACTGGCGAATGCCACTTTCACCTGGTTCCCATTTTGCCACCAGTCGTGCCATGCGTGGGCGAACACGAAATCCGGGTACTTGGATTCAATGTTCCAGAGCAGACGCCGGTAGTCGTACCAGCCTGCGGCGTTGGAAATGTCAGGGCCGAACTCGGTGAGCCCCATTGGTTTACCGAGTGACTTCAGATCGTTGTAGTCGCGTTGTGAGTTCCAAGTGTCAACGTTGTCGTTGTAGACGTCGATTCCAACAACATCGACGTACCCACTTCCCGGATAGTAGTTCTTAAGAAGACGATCCCACGTGACGGCCGTCGAATAGACCCACAGTAGATTGTCGAGGCCTCGTGTATTTGTCAGGTAGTTGAACATGTCCTGATACACGGCTTTGTAGGCATCTTCATGACCAGCCCATGTCTTCTCTCCCCACCAAAACCAGTCGCCGTTCATCTCGTGCAGCGGTCGCCAAAGGACCACAACCCCTGCGTCTCTCAACTGCTCAAGCGCATCGCCGACTTCCTGCAGATGGTTTTGCCAGTTGTTGTAGGCGTAGTTGCCGGGTGTGACGAGATCCCAGAGGTTCTCGTAGTTGTTCGTATCCCAGCTGTTTCCGCCGGTCCACGGGTTGTCACTATGCCACGACAAAGTAACCAAGCCGCCGGCGTTCCAATGGTCGATGAGGACCTGGTTTGTTTGCGAGACGTTATGGTTGTTATCGAGTCCATAGTCCCCACCAATCAAGCCCGGCCACTTGCCAGTCTGGGCAGCCAGGTCCACAACATACGATGCATGGCCACTGACAATTGAGTTCCCGTGACCCATATCCTGTCCCAGCAACAGGCGATTATTGTTCCGGGTCTTCAAGTCTTTGAGGAAATTGAGAACCTGTTTTGCATCATTGGACGCATTGGAGTTCGCGGTCTGAGCAGAGACTGGATCGACCAGAACGAATGACAGAAGTATCGCGAGAAGCGTGGAGAGTCGGATCATTGAGCACCATGGGACATTGAGTAGAGGCGGCGTGAAGCCAGTCATCACTACTTAGAAGCGCGTCCTTGGGTGACTGCGACAAAATTCAGCGAACGGCCGCCGGGCACAATTCGACGACACTGATGTCATCGACGAAAAAGTCTGCGGTGCTATCCACAGACATGATTCCAAACGACACGGTTAGCCGTCCGTCGATATCCGATGGCACTCGGTAGACTTCTTCAAGTGTTGTCCATGAGTCTGTCTCGGCCACTTCTCTCCGTTTCAGCCCGGTGTAGTCGAAATCTGTCGCGCTGTTTCCGGTAGGGCGTTTTAGCAACAGTCGAGTTTGGAAAGGTGTGGTTTTAGCGCGTACTTTGGCTCTGAAGAGATAGAACGAATTCGCTTTTGCGTCGAAACGGAACACGATACCGGAGTCGCTTTCACTTCTTTCAGAAAGCGACAGGCACCATCCGGTTTGGTTGTCTGCGACCCGGTTTATCACAACTTCTCCCGCGTCTGGCTGCCACAAAAGTTCTTCACCGTCGAAGTTGCCGTTGGGGATAATTTCAGATTCTGGCACCTCGCGAAGTTTCATGATCCGAATGTCATCGATCGCAAACGGTTGAAACACTTTCGTATTCGGACGCACGATGAGCTTTCGATTGACTGCCTTCCCGGAGAAGCAGAACCCGCCAGCAATCTTTCTCCATTCCGTCGAAACATCTTCGTACCGCAGATTCGGATGGAACGGCTGGACCTGCTGTTCGATTTGCAACTGAATGGGAAACGTCTCGCCCAGGGACTTCGCTTTCGCTTCGAACCACAACAGTCCACTGTCGGCTGCCAACTGAGTGATATCGATGAAGGCGCCGTCTTCGTGCGACGAGAGGTCTGTAATTGCCAGATAAGGGTTGCCGGTCTTCGCATCGACAACGCGTTTGTAGTCCGCGCTGGAATACCACGGATCGATGGTTTCTTCGAAATCGAACACCGCCAGCGATGCTTGTTCGTCCGAAACAGTCTCCTCAATCGCGTTGACGGGAGTGAGCGGTTCGCTGCTGCGGCTTACCGGTTTTGCGTCATCCGATACCTGCCTAATCCGGTAGGAAACAAGCGCGAGCAACGCTGCGACTAAGACGGCAGCCGCCACGAGCACGCGACGACTAATTGTTGGTCCGGCTGACCGGCGCCGCAGTTCGCGAGCGAGGTCGCTTGCTGTTGCGTAGCGAGCAGGTGCGTTCTTCTCCAAACACTTCAGGCAGATCGCCTCGAGGCGTGGATCAATGTTTGGCTGAATTTGCCTTGGCGGTCGCACGGGTTGTTCGAGGATCGCTCGGGACATTTCCTTGGGAGTCTCGCCGACAAAAGGCAAACGCCCCGTCAGCACTTCGTAAAGAAGAACACCGATTGACCAGACATCGGACCGTCCATCCATCCAATGTGATTCGCCACGAACCTGTTCTGGTGACATGTAACGCAGCGTGCCCGCGCTCTCGCCTTCGTGGTGCTTGCGAGAGTCGTACTGCAGTGATAATCCAAAATCCAACAGCACAGCGCGATTGTCGTCCGCTATGAAGATGTTTTGCGGTTTGAGATCGCGATGAACGACGCCTCGTTGATGGGCAAACGCGAGTCCGTCGCAAATCTGAGCAAGCCAGTCGACGGACTGAGAATGATCGGCCGGCATGAGTTCTGATAGCGGCTTGCCTCGAAGGTGTTCGAGAACCAGAACCGGCCATCCCTGGTCATCGCGCACGATGTCATAGATGGAAAGGACATTTTGGTGATGCAAGCTTGCAAGTGACTTGGCTTCGCGGCAGAACGCTTCTGCTGTTGCTCCTGTAGCCGTGTCAGTGAGCCGTGGAACTTTGAGTGCGACCTCTCTACCCAGTTCGGTATCTTTGCCGCGATAGATTCGGCCAAAGCTGCCCTTACCCAGCAGTTCATGAACCTTGTACCGGCCCAGTCGGTCGCCTGTCGTAAACGTCGGACGCTGCAGGTCGACGCGCGCGTGGAACACGCGGTCGACGATCGCTGAATACCCGGGGAACCGTACTGCGTAACCAGCGTGGTTTGTCGCGCCACGCTTTTCTACTTCGAGGGCCAGCAACTCTTCGAACAGCTCTTCTCCGATCTCACTACTTGAGCGAGCAAGAAACTCTTCAATTCTCGGTTCCGATCCGGACCGAAGCGCGTCTTCGAACTCGACGCAAAGCCGATCGATATCCAGATTCATGAAGCAGGCTCGAAATGGCTCTTCCAGATCGTCTGGATGACCAACAGGCGTCGTTCGATTGTTCGAACCGAACAGTCTAATTCCGACGCCAATTCCTGTTTCGTAAGCCCCTCAAGCCTTCCGATTGCAATACTCTTGAGAGTTGGGTCTTCGGCGTCCAGCAGCCTTAGCAGGTTCGACAATGTTTCCGACATTGAAGCAATCATCTCTGGCGATGCTTCTGCACTTGCGAGGCTGGACAGAAGGTGATTCGAATCCGCGACTTCGCTTGTCGGGTTCCTTTTTATGCGATGCAGGAACCGTGATTGTTTCCAGGCATAAGTCCGCGTGATCGTTGCAAGCAGTCGCCACAAATCGGCACGCGTACTGAGCTCAGAATAGGCTCCACCCTGACTGCGCCGAAGGAACGCACAGAACGCGCTGATGACGACATCTTCTTCATCAGAGACGCGACGGGAACAGCTTCCCAGAGCCTTGTTGGCAACACCCTGCAGCTTGTCACGATACCGCTGGAAAATAAGTGCTGCGGCGCTCTCGTGGCCGGTTCTCAGGCCGCGAATCCAAACACTGACTGAACCTGGCTGGTTGGAGTGTTCCCATCCTGCGCTCATGGCAATTCCCCCGAATCAAACGCTGTGACCCTTTTTTAGTATGAACTTGTCGCGGTCTTTTTCTCAAGGGAGTTATGAGGTTAGAGGCCAATGCAAATTCAAAAAGGTACGACGCATGCGGAAACTTCGCCCTAGCCTAATGCTAGTCATTTTGCCACTACTTCTCACGCTAACTACGTTTGGTCAGTCGGGATCGCGGCTCAGGGTTCTCGCGCCACCGTCCTTCGGAATTGGCGGTGTGTTGCACGGCTACGGTGGTTCGAGTTTCGATATCCCTGGCTGCAAGACGATTGCGAACCGAGAGTTCAACACCGTCACTGCCACCGCCTACATGGGATGGAACTCGTGGGACTGGAACACGGAGACTCCCAACTACAACGGGTTTACTCGCGTGGTTGATTGGAGCCTTGACCGCGGGAAGCGTGTTCATGGGCATGTGCTGCTGTACCCATTGTCTGCCAAAGAGCGATGGGGCAACACGCCGGACTGGCTGGTTCAACAACGTGTTGAGCAATCCATTGACGCGTTTGCCAGCGTTCGGGCCGGCAAGGTCTGGTGCTGGGATGTGGCGAACGAAGTGATGGGCGACGATGGCGACCTAATGGATGGTCTTGGCCTGAGGACACATTGGGAAGGCGACACAAGTAAGCCGGTTCGGGAGTACTACGCGTTTGGTGGAAACTCATGGTATGTCGAACAAGCCTTCCATCGTGCTCGGGCTCAGGACCCAAATGCTGTTCTGCTTTTGAACGAGTACGGTGTTGGCGTACAGAACCCAAAGTCGGATCGATACTACAACTACGTTAAGTATCTTGTGGAGAACACGGACACGCCGATCGACGGCGTTGGTTTTCAGATGCATTGGACTGACGGGTTCGATGCAAACGGGGCAGGGTATATTCCATCCGCTTCTGCGATGAGCAGCAACATGAAGCGCTTTGTCGACCTCGGTTTGAAGGTTTACGTCACCGAGCTGGATGTTGCTGCCGTTCGGAAGCCAAACCAAAGTGGTGCTCCACCAACGGCACAGCAGTCGGCCAGCCAGGCGACCGTTTATCAAAACGTTCTGAAGGCCTGCCTCACCACCAAAGGTTGCGAGGCTTGCATGTTGTGGGATTTCTGTGACTCGAGGTTCGATCCGGCAACCGGTGAATACACCAGTATTTCCTGGTTGCATCCAGACAACGATGGCGACTACCGGTACGCCGCTCTGTGGTGGACTGACGACAGAACCAGTGTCAAA
The DNA here is from genome assembly GCA_045105495.1 of Planctomycetaceae bacterium. Classification (GTDB taxonomy): domain Bacteria; phylum Planctomycetota; class Planctomycetia; order Planctomycetales; family Planctomycetaceae; genus CAYNWT01. The sequence continues at coordinate 1,055 of JBGCDN010000104.1, read as the reverse complement.
GATGGCTACGCTTTGATGCAGACGGAAATTCGAAAACGTCGGAAGTACATGGTCCAAAACGGGTGGGGATCGGACACGGGATTCCTTGGTCGCAGCGGTGCTCCCAACGGATCGGGCGGTTGGAACCCAGGTCCGACGGCCGAACTCTTTGACTACGACCAAACAGATACGAACATCCGATTCTACTTCGAACGGGCTGGCTTCAATCGGTATCGCATTCGCTGTGTTTGGGGCAGCGGTAGTGGCTATCTGACGCGCAAGGTTGAAAATGGTCAGCCGTCCGGCGATGTCGAAATTCGTTCCAAGATCTCGAATTCGAGCAGTCGTCAGATTTGGGTTGTCGAACAAGCTGTCGATCCGAACGCAGTTGCCTACGACGTCTATCGAATTAAGTGCCTTTGGAATTCTGGTTCCGGCTACCTCACCCGAGACGGTGTTCCGTCCGGTAATGGGTACGATCCCTCGCCGACCGTTGGTCTGTATAGCAGCAACCCCGATTGGTCCAGCCAGTACTGGCGGCTTGGGCTGAATGAGTAGCGAACTAAATTGACTTCCCTGCACATGGCTCACGGTGAAGACGATCGCAAGGTCGATTCGCCGTGAGCCTGTTTTCGTCTGGGGTCTTGGATTCGGATGAACCAAGTGCAAAATACCGGTAAGCTCTCGGTCAGAAGCTGATGCTTAGGTGTCAGTGAAAATACTTGGTACTCAGAGACCTCACCGATGCGCTCGACGATCTTTATGCTGTTGACCCTTGTTTCGCTCGCGCCATCGTTGGTGGCACAGGAGCCTTTGAATCCGCAGGCTGCGGCGAAGCAGGTTGGCAAGACAGTAAGCGTTCAGTTTGTCGTGCAGTCGCAGGGACGCAACGGTCAGTTCGCTGAACTGCACTCGAAAAAGAAGTGGAATGCGTTGGGGAATTTCTTTGTCAGGCTGACCGCTGACACGCAAAAAGAGCTGCGTGAAGCCGGGGTTAGCGATGTCGCCGGCCACTTCGCGGCAGAGACAATTGTCGCAACGGGCAAGGTTGAACAGTTGAACTTCCCCGACGGGAA
>JBGCDN010000103.1:0-15331 GCA_045105495.1 Planctomycetaceae bacterium | reverse complement strand
CGGGTGGGGCGTCGCCTTCTGTCGGCTGAACTCTGTAGGTCGCCCATCCATTCTTCTGAGTCCAGCCTGCCAGTGTTCGCCCGTTGAACATCGGAACCCAGCCTTGGTTCTTACCAGGGTTGGTTTTCATCTTCTTTGGCGTTGGTTCGGCGGGTTTGTCTGTTTCCTGAGCAATGCCGACGGTACAGAAGCAGCTGAGCAGTACGCAAAGTACTCTGGGTGATGTGAGGTTCATGCAGTCTCTCTCTGGTTAGTTGTCTGTTGATATGGAATTGTCATATCTGCCGTGTGTGAGAGCAACGCTGGTGGCAGCAGGTGGAGACGGACATCCGCGTATTGCACATTCCCTCATTGCGACGATTCTGGAACTTGCGAGTCCATGAAGACCGTGTCAATATGACGTAAATCTTTGCAAGAGCGTCGTATGTCGATTAGCGTCAAGTGTCCGCACGGGCACAAGCTGGTTCTCAGGGATGAGCATGCTGGCAAGAAAGTTCGATGCCCCAAGTGCCAGGTAGTGATGCGGGCACCCAAGGGCCGCTGGGATGTTGCTCCCACACTGCGCGAAGCGAAATCGGTTCGTCGCCCGGTGTTTATGTGCGCTGGCGGACATCGCTTCCTCGTTCTGAGTGACCACGAGTCCGAGAGCGTGAAGTGTCCGCTCTGCGATCAGCCAGCTGGTGTTCCCGTTAATGCGACGCTGCTGAACGCGAATGGACAGACGATTGTTGCTGAGGCTCCCGGATTAGAATTGTCTGCTCCTGTCGGTCAGCCGATGCCACTGACCACAGCCGGAACGGCAACGCTTCTCGCCCCGCCAGTTCCGTCTGATGCTATCGCAGAGACGCCGGTTCAATCCGTTGAAGAAGCGATCGCACCGCTGCAGAATCCATACGCCGTACCAGAAGTCGGACCTGCCCCTGCACCGAACCCGAATCTGACAGTGGTCAAAGAGAGAATCTGGCCGCTGTACGTACTAGTGGGCGGTGCGGCGGCAACGCTTGTGGGTATCGCGTTCTATCTGAAGCACACCGCGGTGCAGTAGACACGGTGTTGGGCAACGCCCGTGACGTCGGTTAGATTAAGCAGACCGGCACCAATCGTCGTGGTTGATTCCGCAAGACAAACCAAGCAGGCAGAACCGCCGGGTACACCAACGCGAAGCGCCAACTTCAACGCACGATCTATCGGCGAGCATACTGCCAACCGATAGATTACAATTCGCTATCTGAACGAGATGAACCCATACAAGCCCCTCACCGTAGCTGACGGCCCGGCACGCAGACGACTGTGGTCCCAGCACCCGGTTCTCGCTTTCTTTGCTGCAGGCTTGGCATTCATCTCGCCGTTTTGTCTCAGCGTGCTGGCTGCCGTGCAACGATTAGGGCCAATGTCAATGAGCGACGCCTTTCACGGTTTCGGCGCGTGGCACTTGCCGTCAAGGCTCGCTGGATGGGTGTTACTCGCCCCCAGCTTGTTCGCTGGATGCATTGCATTCCAACTTGTACGTTCACAACACGGTCATGCACGGCGACTGCTCAGTGCTACGCTCTGTCTCACGCTCGTCTTTGCGTACCTTTACTGGATCGCGTTTTACTTTGGGTTTCCGGTTGGCGTATCGAATAAGCAGTGGTTGGACAATTCTGTTTACGCTCTGATTGCAACCGGATTCCCTGCTTTGCTTGTTTGTACGTACTCTCGCCTTCGCAAATCGCACCAAAACGAGCGATCGTCTAATGATTGAGACTTTGACTTCTCGCGGTCGCTGCCGCACTCCGATGCAACTGGACGTTGCCTGCCTAAGCGTGAGCCTCACGGACTTTGATCATGGCATCAAGAATTGTGTTCCATGTAGACGCCGTCTCCAGCATTTCGTTCGGGAACATGCAGCCGTCCCAACAGATGTGTTTGATGCCACGATCTGCGTAGTCCTTTAGCCAATATCCGGCACACTTTGTGATGTCGAGTTTGCCATTCGGATCATCAGCTGGGCAGTGCTTGCCCGTCTTGTCGTGACTACCAGCTCCATGAACGGTTCCGTCGTTCTGGGCGACGTGGAAGTCAATGGTCCACGGTCGAAGCTTGTCTGTCATTTGTTCGTACGCGGCGTAGAACTCGTCGTCGCCGTAGCCGTCTTTCAACAACGTGTGCTCGGGGGCGTTGTAGCCGAGAAGGTAGAGGTACGTGTGAGCCAGGTCGGCTTGGAATCCGAGTGCTTCAGGCATACCGACTTCTTCGAGGAGGTCGAGCAGGTCTTTCCAGCTGTGCATTCCAGCCCAGCAAATTTCGCCTTCGGCAGCTAACCGCTCGCCATGGTCGGCGGCAATCTGTGCGGCTCGCTTGAATGTGGCGGCGATCTTTTTCGTGTTCGCGCCCGTATCTTCCTTCCATTTTTCGACACCGAACTCGGCGGAGTCAATTCGGATGCAGCCGTATTCCCGGACACCGTGTTCGTTGAAGATCTTCGCGATGCGACAAGCTTTTTCGACGGCTAGAACAAATTTGTCAGTTTGCTCAGGCTCACCCATGGCTGAATCGCCGACGGTGCCCGGCCAGATTGGAGCCACAAGCGAACCGACCTTCAGCCCTTTTTCAGCGATCTGATCGGCAATGGCTTTCAGTTCGTCATCACTCGCATCCGGGTCGGTGTGTGGATGGAACAGGAAGTAGTCAACACCTTCGAATTTTTGCCCACCGACGTCAGCAGCGGCCGTGAGTTCCAACATCCGTTCGAGGCTGATGGGTGGTTCCTGACCTTCTTCATCACCCTTGCCGACAAGTCCCGGCCACATTGCGTTGTGTAGTTTCATAGCGAGCTTTCCTGATTCAAATATAGACACATTTTTTACGGGAGGCATTTGGTTGCGTCACCAAAGACGCATGCACCAGCGACTCTCGCAATTGCTGGGTAGATGTCAGTGTTAAGCCTTGTGAGCGCCGATTTCTGGTGCGTTCGGTTGTGCATCCGGGCCAAAGTAACGCAGGCCGACGAGTGGTTCTTTACCGGTGTTGGTGAAAGTGACTCCCTCGCCAGCAGCGTTTGCCGTGACGAAAATTTCATCTTCGGTCATTTCACCGAACCGAATCATTACGGGTGACTGCAAAACCATGTTACCCGCGGTGCCAGATCCTTGAACGGTAATCCAACCGTAAGCTCCGCCGTCCTTAATCGTGCAACTCGCGCCAGGTTGAAGGGTGAGCTCTTTGGCGGTGAAGAGTTGTTTGCCATCGACCTTGCCGTAGACGATCCATTTGTCGCACCAACCATCGCCTTCTTCACTGACAATTGGTTCGAGGTAGTTGTTGTCTTTGAAATTGGGATCGACATTCTTTTCCCAATCAAGTGCGTCGACGATGTATTGGTTGTCTTCGTGAAACTCCTCCGGAAAGTCTTTCGTGAGAAGACCACGCGGGACTTCGCGTCCTTCGACAAGGTTTTGGTACATGGCGAAAACGTCCGAACCCCATTGTGGTTCGTAGGTGACCAAAGAACCTGGAGCATGAAGAACACACGGAGGGATCAGCCATCCGGTTCCTGGTTTCAGTCGGTACGCTTTCGACAAGTCGATGATTCCGTTCTCGCCTTCGTTCCAGCGATCAAGGCAATCGACAACTTGCTGCTTCGTGGTGCCCGGTTCGAATCCCATAAACGTGTACGGGAAGTTGTTTCCGATTTGGTTCATCTGTGGAGGAAAGTAGTAGCTTTCCGGCTTGCCTTCCTGTCCCACCAATGCCGCCTGTTCGGAATTCTGGTGCATGTGGTGTGGGATCGGTCCCATGTTGTCGAAGAACTTCGAATACACCGGCCACTTCTTGTAAGTGTTCCAGATGTGATCGCCGATAACTTCATCTTTGAGCTCAGCCACAACGTCACGAAGCAGGAATCGTTCGCCATTGTGAACGCAATAGCTAAGGCCTTCGTCTTCGTTGCGATTATCATTGGCGGCTTCGGTGGTCGAGCCGAACCAACGTTCGTCAATACCCCCGCGGTTCATGCCAAGTGCATAGTAATCGTCGGGGTGCAGCTTGAGTCGGCGTCCAGGTTGTAGGAACGAACGTGGCACCCATGTCGGGGAAAGGCGGAGAATTCCGTTGCCGGCGGTAAGTGCATCAGAGGCGAGAGTCGCGACGTTCATGTCAGTTCCGGATGTCGTCAAAACCTAAAGTTGTGGGTCTCATATTGTGGCGAGGCGAACCCACTTTCGCAAAGCGCATCGTACTTGATAGTCTTCGTGCGTCTGTTCTCAAACCTTAACGTGTGTCTTATGAAATCTGTCGGCATTCTCGGTTCGTCTGGCTACACTGCAGTTGAACTCATCAAGATTCTGATTCGGCACCCGCAAGTCGAAATCGTGGCACTGACAACTCGGCAGACACCGAGCTCGATTGCATCTGTCCATCCCGAGCTTTCCGGACGGCTGGACTTGATGACTGAGAACCTCAGTCCGGCCGAGATTGGAGAACGGTGTGACTTTGTTTTCTGCTGTTTGCCCCACGTCGCCAGTATGGAAGCGGTCCCAGATCTGCTGACATCCGGAACACGCGTCATTGACCTCAGTGCGGACTATCGCCTGGATAGCGCGGACGTTTACGAACAGTGGTACGGGCACAAGCATGTCGATGTGGGCCGTCTTGGAAAGACTGTTTACGGCTTGCCCGAATTGAACGCGGATCGGATTGCAGACTGTGATCTTGTGGCGAATCCTGGGTGCTACACCAGCACATCCATCCTGGGCCTCGCGCCGTTGGTGTGTGGTGGAATCATTGAACCGACCGGCATCATCATTGATGCAAAGAGTGGTGTGAGTGGGGCAGGGCGAGCACCAAAAGTCGGGACGCTGTATGCCGAGTGCAACGAGAGTATTTCCGCATACGGGGTTGGGACGCATCGACATCAACCAGAGATCGATCAGGTTCTCTCTACGGCGAGTGGCAAGGCGGTCGAGGTGTTGTTCACACCACATCTGACGCCAATGAACCGAGGCATTCTCTGCACGATGTATGGAACTCCAACTCGGGATGTCACTCAGGTCGAAGTACTTGCTGCAATGCGTGAATTCTATGTTGACAAACCGTTTGTCAAAGTGGTCGATCACCTACCCGCAACAAAGCATGTGGCTCATACAAACTTCTGCCACATGACGGCTCGGGTGACTCGGGGCAAGGTGATGGTTCTTTCCGTGACCGACAACCTCATCAAAGGTGCGAGTGGCGTGGCTGTGCAGAACTTCAATTTGATGGCAGGCTACGACGAAGTGACGGGCTTGGTTTGAACCGGCGAAGTTCGAGTTAGAGGCGAATCGGCTAGTCGTCAAACAGCGATTCTGTTTCAACCAACTCCCGCACTGCGGCAAATTCGTTTTCTTCGTGTTCAAGGTCGAACTTCGTCATACCCTTCTCAATAGCCAGCCGGAGTTCAGAGATGGCTCGGCTCTTGAGTTCGTCTGACGGAGCTTGTGAATCTGCCTCATGCAGAAGTCTCGCGGCATCCAGATGGCCGCCCCAATCATCCAGGGGTTCCACCGCAAGCATTTCATCGACCTTGGCAATAGCGGTGCTGATATCGTTCAGTCCGAGATAGGCTTCTGATTGGTTGGCGATGCAACTTCGCAATCGTCTGGTGAAGTCGTTTTGCTTTGGCCGAGACTTGCGAATGGCTTGCAGAATACTCATCGGTTCCTGAAGTGCCGAAAGGGCATCTTCGAATCGGTTTTGCTTCAGTCGGATCAACGCGATCAGGCGCTTGACTTCCGTGTATTCACGTTTTGGTCCTTCTCCGTCCAGTCCTGCATCAATCACTTCTTTGCAAATGCGACCGCCTTCCTGAAGGACTGCTTCCGCTTCAGCGAAGTTGGCCTGCTTTATGAGCAGTCCGCCCAGATCGATATGGGAAAGCACAAAGTCCATTTTGGCGTCGAACCAATTTGGCTCTGCGCTCAAAACGGATTCTCGTATGTCTTTCGCTTCCCGCATGTACGGTTCGGCTTCGTCTAGCAGTTGCAGTTCAGAGCAGTACCGTCCCAACATGAACAGGGCGATACCAAGTTGCCGAGTGTGGCGTGGCCTATCGGCTTCAAGGGCTACAATTTCTCGGTGGACGCGAATCGCCTTCTCAAAATACTCACGCGCCTGATCTGACTCGGCTTCTGTTTGGTAGAACCTGGCTGATTCGCGATAAACAATCCCAAGCTTGTGTCGGTAGCTGATGTCGTGAGGCTGCGTATCCAAGAGCGACTCAAGGATTCCGGCCGCCTGCTTGATTGTGGCAAAGTGTATTCCTTTTGTTTTCGTAACACGGCTTTGGGTTGTCGCAAGGTTTCCTAACGACACCGCTGCCATGTACTGATAGTCCAGAACGTCGGGTACGTCAGTTGCCAGGTCCAAACACTCCTTCGTCGCCTGGTCAAGAAGTGGTAGAGCTTCCTCAGACCGGTTGTTGTTCATGAGAGCAATCGCCAAAGATCTGCGCGATTGGATTGCGAGATAGCGGAAGCCGATCGTTTGCGGATATCGCTTGTTGAGCGACTCGGCGGCAGCGAGACCTTTCCGGAAGATGGACTCTGCTCTTTCTTTTTCGCCAGCTTCCGCGAAGGAGATCCCGAGGCCTGTGTACCCATCAATCAAAGATTTTCGGTACAGAACAGCGTAAGGGAATTGGTCAACCAGTCGCTCATTGACCTCGACAGCTCGGGCAATTTGCTCGCGTGCCTCACTCCGCTTTCCGGTCACTCGAAGCAACTGCCCAAGCGATGAAAGTGTTTCGTTAAGTTGGAACAGCACGGTTTGGTTATTGGGGGTAAGACGGGCTGCCTGTTCCAGAATTGCAACCGCTTCCTTGGCGTTAGAAACTGCCTCTTCTGTTCGATTGGTTGATCGAACGTGTTGTGAGAAGCTCCGTTTGATACCGGCCCGAGTGCAGAGGACCTGCGTCGTGCGAGCATTTTTGTCGCTCACTTGATCAAGGGCTGCGAGTGCCAGCTTGAAAGTGCTTTCGGCTTCGACGTTAGTGCCGCGTTCGCTCAATCGATTAGCTTTGGACGCAAGTAGTTCGGCTAGGGAATTCTGGAACTCATCGACGTTGGCTTCTCTTTCCGGTGACTGGCGGAGCAGTTGAATCGCTTCGTCAGAAACTTCGGCGGACTGATCTGTTTTTCCGAGAGACGCAAAGTATGTTGAAAGGTTCCCGAGTTCGCTTGCCAGAGTGAAGTCTAGTAGCGGTAGCCGATCATCTTGCTTCTTGAGTCGTCGCAACAGGCCAACTGACTTCTCTGAAGATGCGATCGCCTCGTTAATCTTCCCAAGCTGCGTTTGCAAAGCGGCGATTCTGCTATGAGCCTTTGCTGCTTCGAATCGAACTTCGGGCACTGAAGATTCACGCAGGAACTCCTGGTTGAAGTTGATGGCTTCTTCCAGCATCGCCGCTCGGAGTTCATCGAGCTCGGCAACTTCACCCAATCGCGGGTCGCCGATTCGACTAAGCAATGAAGACACCGTTTCGTTCGCCCGCTCAAAATTGGCCTCTGCGCGTGCTTGAGCGTCGATGGTTCGAGATTGTTCTCGTGAAATCAGAATCGTGGCAGTTCCGAGGGCAATCAAAGTCGTGAATGCCAGTGCCGATGCTGCGGCGACCCAACTTTGATGATGTCTGGCCCAACGTGCCATCCGAGCCAACACCGGTTCCGGATGAGCGCTTACGGGTTCGTCTGCGAGCCAGCAATCAAGATCGGCAGCGAATGCAGTTGCGGTTTCGTAACGCGACTGCTGCTCTCGTGAAAGAGCCTTCATGCAGATCGCTTCGAGCCCGCGAGGCACTTCCGCCCAATGAGTGGCTGGTGCTGGCGGTGTGTCGTTCAGAACGCGGTTCAGAATCTTTGACGAGTCGCCCGATCCGAACGGGGCTTCGCCAGTGAGTACCTGATAGAGAACAGCGCCGAGTCCATAAACGTCCGTGCGTTCGTTCATTTCCGACCGCTTACCCATGGCTTGTTCCGGTGCCATAAATGCGGGAGTTCCAATCACGCTTCCGTCTTCCGTTTGCGTGGTGGATGTGGAACCCGTGATAGGGAGAGTTTCGTCCGAAGGCCTATCGACATCAGTACTGTCGATGCGTCTTGCAAGGCCCCAGTCGAGGACCATGACTTCGCCGAAGTCGCCGAGGACGACATTCTTCCCTTTTAGGTCACGGTGAAGCACACCCTGCGCATGGGCGTACCCAACTGTATTTGCCACGCTGATGACCGCGTTCACTAACCGTCGCAGAATCTTGGCGTCCGCGTTGCCTTGGCTACGCTGCGTTGCGAAGTCGGCGGCAGCTTCGTTCAGTGTTTTCCCCTGAACCAGTTTCATGGTGTAGAACGGTTTTCCGTTCTCGAAACCCACGTCGTAAACCGGAACGATGCCAGGATGAGAAAGCTGTCCTGTTACCTTGGCTTCGTTGAGAAACCGAGCGACCGTGGTCTTCCCACGTCGTTGGTCTGGCCGCAGTTCTTTTAGCGCCACTTCACGATCAAGGGCTTTGTCGGCAGCGCGCCAGACCTGTCCGGCACCACCGGTCGCGTGGATGGTTGCTTTCGAATAACGAGCAGACGGATCGGAAGTCAGCGAGTCGAGCGTTGTCTGGTCTGTTGCCGTTTGACGAAGTTCGCGTAGCTGATCAGTCGCTTTCCTGAACGCTGGCGAAGCAGGGGTGACGTGATCGCCGGCTGCTGCGATTTCGTCGCCCGAAAACGAGTCGTCAGATGCCAACGAGCCATCAAGTCGATCATGGCAGGCAGCGCATGATTCCAGATGTCGCAGCACTTCCTCTACCAAGTTCTCGTCGAGTTTGCCGGTGATCAGGTCGTTGAGAGCCATATCACTCGGGCAACCGGGCCCATCAATCGTCACAATTTCCCCTCTGAATGAAGCCCAGATCGTCGTCCCAGCCGTGAAAAGAAACAAGCCGAGGCTGTGAACTCAAGGCCCGTCTGAGTTCGCAATCCTCGGCTCGTTGTCTTAGTGAAACCCCGAATCATCGATCCGAGACACTAGGAACGCTGCGTTAGTAAATAAAACGTTAGCGCCTAACGAGAAAATTTGCAGATCCTGAAGGTGCCGTAAACTCTTATGCAGCTTGTGTTTCGGGTTGAACTATCTCTGCTGTCCAAGCAAAATTCGGTATGAATTCAACGTCCCTTAGTCTTCTGGAACGCATTCGCGGCGACGATGAAGTCGCGTGGGAGACTTTCGTTGATCTGTACAGCCCGCTGGTCTTCTACTGGTGCCGGCGGTCTGCCAGTGTCTCTGCGGAGGATGCTGCAGACATCATGCAGGATGTTTTTCGCGCTGTCGCCGGGGCCGTGGATCGGTTCGAACGATCGAAAGCCGGGCAGTTTCGCAGCTGGCTAAGAGTCGTGACGCAAAACAAGATTCGCGACTTTCATCGTCAGCATGATCGCGTTCCGAGACCTGCTGGCGGCACCGTCACGCAGCGTCAATTGGCAGAAGTGCCTGACCCGGCCAGCGATGAAGAATCCCTCAGCAACGAAAAAGCTCTTCTCACTCGCCGTGCTTTAGAGTTGATGAAGAGCGACTTCGAAGAGAAGACGTGGCGAGCGTTTTGGATGTCAGCCGTCGAAGGCGACACGGCGCGGGAGATTTCGGAGAAGCTTGGAATCAGCCCGCAAGCCGTATGGCAATCTTGTTATCGAGTCCGAAAACGGCTTCGCGAAGAACTGGCCGACCTCTTGTGAAAGAGTTTCAGGCTACTCGATTCTGAAGCCAAGCGATTCGCTCTTAAAAGCCGCCTTCCCCTGAGATCGGGAAATCTGGATTCGCAGCGCTGGTGTAGTTTTCGAAGCGCATGAACTCTTTGCGCCACGTTAGGTTCACGATGCCTGTTGGGCCACTTCTGTGCTTCGCGATCACAACTTCTGCTTCACCCGGGCGGTCTTCCGGGTCGTAAGCGTCCGGGCGATGCAGAAACATGACAAGGTCGGCGTCCTGTTCGATCGCACCACTTTCACGCAGGTCAGCTAGTTTCGGACGCTTGTCTTCTCGAAGCTCAACACCACGGTTCAACTGCGCGAGGGCAATGGTTGGGACATCCAGCTCTTTGCAAAGGAACTTGATTCGCCGAGTGATCTGCGCGATTTGCTGTTCGCGAGGAACACCTTTGTCTTCTGGTTCAATGAGCTGCAGGTAGTCAATGATGATCAGCCCCAACGGCGACTTGCGGTGAATACGCCGAGCCAACGCGCCCATTTGTGGGACCGTTTTTCCGGGTTGGTCATCGATGTACATTGGCAAAGAACTGAGGTCCGTTGACGCCGCCATCATGCGGTCGCGTTCTTCATGCGACAGATTACCAGCACGCAAGTTATGCCCGTTGATCTTCGCGCTAATGCAGAGGAAACGTTCCGCCAGTTCCAATCGAGACTGTTCGAGACTGAACAGCAGGACGCCTTTGTTTTCGTTTCGGCAAACACCTTCGGCGATGTTACAAACAAGTGCCGTCTTACCCATACTCGGGCGAGCGGCCAGGATGATCAGTTCAGCGGGTTGGAAGCCTGTTGTTGTGTGATCGAGGTCGGTGAAGCCGGTAGAGAGCCCCGTGACTTCCTTGTCGTTGAGCAGGCGATCGTTAATTCGGTCGAACGCCGCGATCAGAATGTCCTTCATTTCGATGGACGTATTGGTCTCCTGTTCCTCGAGAATTCGGAAGACCTTTTGTTCTGCAAGGTTTAGCAGCGCGTCTGTGTCGTCGGTTGCTTCGTAGGCGTCCTGCAGAATCTCAGTACATGCATAAATCAGTGACCGCTGGACGAACTTGTCTCGCACAATGTCGGCGTAGTAACGAGCATGCGCGGCGTGGGGGACCGAAGACAGGACTTGCGTGATGTAAGGGATGCCGCCGACGGTCTCGAGTTCGTCCCTGACGTTCAGCTCTTCCAGTAGCGTCACCGAGTCGATACCGCGGATACCTTTCTCGTACAGATCGCGGATCGCGCCGTACATCCGCTGGTGAGCGTCGTTGTAGAAGTGTTCCGGACGAAGGTAGTCGCCGATCTCGTCGATGGCTTCGTTCATCAAGAGAACACTGCCAAGCACGCCTCGTTCAGCATCGAGGTTTTGAGGTGGGACCCGGATATCGTTCGGTGTGCTTTTCGGTTTCTTCTTTGCCACGTGGATGCGTCCGTTCTTCTACCTGACAATCCATAAAGAAAGCCGCCCGGTAAGTCCGTTGCGGCTTTCGTGTTCGTGAGGCATCGGTCGTGACCGATGATTCGCGAGTCTGCTTAGGTGGTCGCGGTTGGAACCACCCAGACTTTGACTTCCGACTTCACCTTTTCGTGCAGGCGAAGACTAATTGTGTACATGCCCAGTTCTTTGAGCGGGCCATCCAGTTTGATCTGATCTGGCTCGATCGCGAAACCTGAAGTCTTCAGAGAATCGCTGATGTCGCGAGCAACAATCGAACCGTAAAGCTGACCGTCAGGGCTGGCATTGGCTTCGAGCGTGACGCTGTGCTTCGAAACAGAGTCAGCGAGTGTCTTGAGGTCTTTGACTCGACCTTTTTCAAGCTCAGCCAATCGCTGCCGGTGCTTCTCAACCATACCCTTGTTCTCTTCCGTCGCAACAGTTGCGAGGCCGTGAGGCAATAGGTAGTTCCGAGCGTAACCGGGTTTGACACGAACGATGTCGCCCTGTGTTCCGAGGCTCTCGACATTTTCGGCCAAAAGGACTTCAACCGATGAACGGGTCGATCCGCCGACCCCTTTGCGAACAGGCTTATGTACCATGATCTTGTCTTTGCTGTTTCTTAGCTGACTTTTTCAGTTCAGAGTTGTGTTCGTTGTGCGGTCTAAAACGGCACGTCATCCGCTGGGGGACCGGCGGGTGGATTGTCGTAGAACGCTTGGTCCGGTGATGGTGCAGAATGCGATTGCTGCGTTGGTTGCGAGTGTGATGCAGGAGCCTGATTGTGGTGAGGACCACCCTGAGGTCCTCGGCTCGGGGCTCCACCACCGCTGCCGCCAGATGGCAGCAAAGTCATGTTCTCGCCGACCACCTTCAGCTTGCTGCGATTCTGATCAGTTTCTTTATCCTGCCATGTATCCATCTGCAGGCGGCCTTCGATCAGTACGGGACGACCTTTGGAAAGGTATTCACCAGCGATCTCTGCGGTTCGGCCCCAAAGGGTGACAGTGACGAACGTCACTTCTTCTTTTCTCTCGTTGGCGTTCTTGTCAAACCATTGACGGTTAACAGCCAGTCCAACATCCGTAACGGCGCTGCCGCCCGGTGTGTAGCGTACTTCAGGGTCACGGGTGAGGTTCCCCATGAGCACGACTTTGTTGAAACTTGCCATAGCTGTTTTCCTATGAAAGGCCTGAACGATTAAGCGTCGCTTGGATGCGACGAAAGGTCGGAGAGGCAGCCAACTTCAGACTATCCCAACGGGATTAGTCTTTCTTTTCTTCTGCTGGAGCTTCAGGAGCGGGAGCAGTCACAGCTTGCACCATTGCATCGAACATGATCTGGTCGTGCCGGATCACAAGCTTACGCATTACCGTATCGCTTAGCTTGCACGCGCGTTCGAAGTCAGACATGCCACTTGGCGGCATCTTGAAGTATGTCAGGTAGTGCAAACCCTTTCGCCGACCATTGATCGGGTAGGCGAGCTTACCGTCCTGCCATGGTCGGTGAGCCATTACGGTTCCACCGGCCTTTTGGATCAGTTCGAGAATCGCATTGGTGACTTTTTCGGGGTCGTTCGCAAACCTGGTGCTCTCTACGAGAAACATCCCCTCGTAAAGGTTTTCGGTGGTCGGCGGTGTTGTTACTTCGGCAGTAGCCAACGTTCAGCTCCGGAGCTTGGTTCTTGATAAAGGCTCAGCAGGAAACGGGGCGAGCCGACCCGTCAGGGAAGCCCCCCGTTGTATCGAATTCTTCAGTTTTTGCAACTTGTGATGCGAACGGATGTCAGTGTTTTTCGGGGGCAAAGCACTGTGACCGCTCTATTTGCCAGATGGGCTGGAATCGTCCGCAGTATCAGCCTTCGGCTTGGACTTTTTCTTGGGCTCTGGCTTCTGGTTGAAGCGGTTCATGGCACTTACCACACCCTCGCGAACCCATAATTCGACCGAATCAGCCGCTTCGGCCACAGAGATGTCCATTTCTTCGCGTTCGGACTTGTTGAATTTGCCAAGAACAAAGTCAGCCGGGTTTTGACGACCGGGTGGCCGGCCAATTCCGATCCGGAGGCGTGCAATATCCTGAGTTCCCAAGTGCCGGGTAATATCTAGTAGACCTTTTTGACCACCCGCGGACCCTTTTGCCCGCCATCTCAGGCGGCCAGTCGGCAGGTTGAGATCGTCGCAGACAACGGCAAACGCGGCCGGTTCAAGCTTATAGAAGTCGCAAAGCTTTCCCACAGCCCGGCCGCTGAGGTTCATGAATGTCTGCGGTGCTACCAGCAGGATCTTCGTCCCGTCGATACGAATCTCGCAGACTTCAGATTCGAATTGCACCTTCGGCCCGTCGGCAACGAACCGTTTTGCAAGCTCGCCAACGACTTCAAAACCAACGTTATGGCGAGTATTTTGGTACTTGCTCCCGGGGTTTCCGAGGCCCACGACAACTTTCATGTGTCACCGATCCTCACCCGCCCGAAGGCGGGTTAGGTGTGAGCAGGCGATGCAAAGCCGAGCTCTATGAATCGTCGCCGGCGTCACCTGACTTGCCGATGACTTCTGGTTCAACCGGGCCGCTTTCAGTGGCGGTTAGGTCTTCGTCAGATTCCTCAGATGGAGCTTCGATCTGCAGAATTGTGGTAGTCAGCGGCAGTTCGATGGTGACATCTTCGCCCAGATTCAAGTCTGCAAGCGTTACGGTGTCGCCAATTTCGAGATCGTTGATCGGGATCTGAATCGCTTCCGGAATCTCAAGAGCTGTACAGTTGAGTTCCAGTCGTCGGAGACTCTGAACCAGCTTACCGCCAGCGATAACGCCCGGGGCAACGCCTTTTGGTTCAAGTGAAACCTCGACATCAACACGCTGTGTGGCATCGACACGTAGTAAGTCGATGTGGGTGACATGTGTTGAGTAAACATCCCACTGCAATTCGCGGACAAGAGCTTTCGCTGATTGTCCACCAAGTGAGATGTCAACAATCCGGGTACCGGTATTCAGCAGACCACGGACTTGATCTTGTGAAACTGCGAAGGCGAGAGGATCTTTGCCACCGCCGTAGAGGTTGCCGGGACACATGTTTCGACGGCGAAGTCTGCGGGCTTCCGCGCTGCCCAGTTTGTCTCGTTTTTCGACTTCAAAAGTTGCGGCGACTGCCATCGGTTCTCTCCGGAGGATCACAATGCTTCGTTGTGACTCATAAGCCAATATTCGACCGGTTCATCGAGTTTCGGAACCATGGCCGTAGATTTTGCAAGCGGGCAAAGATATCCGCTTACTACCACTGCTGCAACGCGTGAGTGTGTCAAAAACGCCCGTCCAGCGGGAACTTTCGAACTCTAAGGCGTTTTCAGGCCGGTAGACCATTGGATCTCGTCGTGACTCACCACGAAGTGAGAGCTCGATGCATCAGATTCACCATGCTTTGACTCAAAAGTCTATACTTGGCTGTCCTGTTCGCTTTGGGAAGATTCTGTGGATCGAATTGTCCAAATGTGTGTCCCGATCGTTGTCTGTTCTCGTCCAATTGGCTTGGGATGGGTTGCTCTATTGTTGGTGGCGGCCACAGTCGCTGAAGCGCAATTGGTCAATCCGCCGCCAACACCACCTGGCGCGCCGCGGCTTCAGCGACAGCCGGATAGTGTGCGGGATAGCGTTGATTCTCGCGCACCAGAGAATCGCCAGGTTTCCGTCGTGTTGGGGCGGGTGCGGCAGCAGATGCAGCGTGGGCAGTGGGCGCAGGCAATCCAGCAGTTGCAGAGTATTTTGGATCAGCCGCAGGATGGGCTGGTTCGGCTTGGTCCCGGACGGTTCGTTTCAATGCGAACTGCTGCCAATGATCTTCTGAAGGAAATGCCGGCGAAGTGGAGAGAACGCTACGTTCAGCAGTTTGGGGCATTGGCTGAACGGACTTTAAAAGACGCGATCGCCAAGGCCGACTATTCCGCAGTGGGTGACGTCGCTACACGGTACCGGCAAACCGATGCCGGAGTCGAAGCTGCTCGCGCGATTGCGTTGCGGCATTTGGATCGCGGTGAGTATTCGCTGGCTCTGCGTTGGTTGGGTACCGTGGATGGAAGAGACTCGTCGGTTCAGATGTTACAGACAGCAGTCGCGCAGAAGCTGACAGGCAGCGATGTCAGAGACACTCTGCCAGAGT
>JBGCDN010000102.1:0-2669 GCA_045105495.1 Planctomycetaceae bacterium | reverse complement strand
GCCGTCTGCCTGCGAGGACGTGACCCCTTGGAGGTCGGGTGGTGGGTCACCATTCGCCAGCCTCAGTGTGACTTGGTTTCGAGCGTATTGTTGCTGGATGGAATCGACAGAACCGTCCAACACCTTCTGTCCCTTGAAGATCATGAAGATGGTGTCGCACAGCTTTTCCGCGACATCCATATCGTGTGTTGAAAAAATGACCGTCGTCCCGCGATTTCGCATTTCAAGAACCGCATCGCGAAGTACTTCCAGGTTGACTGGATCCAGACCGCTGAACGGTTCGTCCAAAATCAGAAGCTCCGGCCGAGCAACAACTGAAGTAATGAATTGAACCTTCTGGGCCATGCCTTTCGACAACGCATCGACCCGTTTGTTTGCCCATTCGGTTGCTCCAAGTCGCTGCAGCCAATCGTCGATGTCTGACTTGCAGTCATAGTGCCCTTTCAGCTTCGCGTAGTACGCGCAGACGTCTTTGACTTTCATTCGTTTGTAGAGCCCGCGTTCTTCCGGCAGGTAGCCAAGGCGTGAATCGGCTGCGGTTCCGGCCGTTTGGCCCAACACGCTGACCGTTCCGGCATCTGGCTGGAAGATTCTCAGGATCATTCGGATCGTGGTTGTCTTGCCCGATCCGTTCGGGCCAATAAAGCCGTAGATGGAACCTTTGGGGACGGCGAGATCCAATCCATCGACAGCGGTGTGGTCGCGGAACTTCTTGGTCACTCCGGAGAGTTCAACAGCGTTGGTCATATGGTGTCTCGTGGGGCTGATGGCGCTGAACTGTTCATTCGTCGCAGCAGGTGGAATCTTTACCAAACCGCCGGAACTCGGTCCACAACGTAGCGATTTCAGTTTGGATCAAATCGTTTTCGGTAAAGCTCGCTGTGATCTGATGAAGACGATCGCTACCTATAAGAAATCGACGATTACTGAATCAGCGATAAACCGACCTTCATAGGACAAACGGACACACTGGCCCGTGTCGTCAAGGTTGCCCAAGTCAAGATGCCGGTTCAGAGCCGATCCTGCCAGGTCATCGAACTTCAAGCCGAACTGCTTCTCGAATTCCGACCGATTAATACCGGCAGTTCTGCGGAACCCAAGCATTATTCCTTCACGTGCGCGTTCTTCAGGAGTCATCTCTTCGGTTTCCATGACGGGCGAGCGACCAGCTTCCATGCGTCCTAACCATGTGAACACGCTGCGGTGATTGGTTTCTCGCCGCCCGTCGATGTACCGGGCGGCTCCTGGGCCGAATGCGAAGAATGGACTTCCGGCCCAATAGACTTCGTTGTGCCGGCATCGAAAACCAGAACGGGCGAAGTTGGAGAGCTCGTATTGTTGGTATCCAGCTTCGGGCAACCGGTTCATCGCAAGCTGGTACATCTCACGCTCGACTTCTGACTGAACCGGAATGAGGTCTCCGTGCTCACGCCGCGACCAAAATGCTGTGCCTTTTTCGAATGTCAGGCCATACGTGGAGATGTGATTCGGATCGCAGTCCATCGTGGCTTCGAGCGTTGCTGCCCAATTATCTAGCGACTGTCCCGGGACACCAAAAATCAGGTCCAGCGAAACGTTTGGGATTCTTTGACGAACACGATCTACGGTACTGCGGATTTCGTCTGGTGAATGTTGGCGTTCGAGAATCCGCAGAACGTCGGCGTCGAATGACTGGATGCCAAGGCTAATTCGGTTTACTCCAGCGTCAGCCAGAACTGCGACCTTCTCTGATGTAAATCCATCTGGATTGGCCTCGACCGAGACTTCCGCATGCGAGGACGCAGGTAGCCAGTGGTTCACAATTTCGAAAAGCCTACGTAGCTGATCGGCTGACAATTGTGTCGGCGTTCCACCACCGAAGAACAGCGTGTCGATTTCGCGAGGCGTCTGGAGGGAAGCGAGTTCCTTCTCAATCGCCTTGAGGTAATCACCGATTAGATCATCCCGGCCGGCAACAAGCGTGAAGTCGCAATACCCGCAGCGATGAACGCAAAACGGAACATGAACATAAGCCGCGCGGGGTTCTGGAAAAGACATGGGGCATGAATAACGATCAGGCGTGTGGCCAGCAAGCTTGACCAGCGAACGTTCCAATCGGAGTAAGCCTGACACTCAGAAAAGAGTTGCCGTACCTGGCATTGATTGGACTGGGTTCGCGAGATTCAGCATCGCAGCGATGAGAAATTGCCACACGCTGGTCCTGCCTGAGCTACCGTTGCTTTCAGAGAAGCGTGATTCATTCATCGTCGATCAGCCGGCGTCGCAGCTCGAAAACGACTCCCAAAGAGTTCTTCGGATGAAGTATGTACTAACCATCTCAGGCGTATTGGCGGGTTTGTCTCTCGCTTTTCCGGAGCTTGTACTCTGGGGTTATTTCCTCCTGATTGTGCCGGGAGTAATCCTCACAATTGCTCCAACTGTTTTTGTCTACTGCGCCGGAACGGCGATCTTTCGAGAGATTCGCCTGATCGATTCCGCCCTCGGAGCGACTGCCTTGGGGTTTGTATTGACGCTTGGGCTCGGCTGGTTAGTCATGCAGCCGTTTCGAGGCAGTGCATTAAAGGCATATCACACTCAGTGCCTGCCGGATGTTTCATCGGATCGTCTGATTGAACTCAATGGGCGAGTCCGCATTGAAATGCCCGACCATCGAGGTTCTCCCAGTTGCG
>JBGCDN010000101.1:0-3576 GCA_045105495.1 Planctomycetaceae bacterium | reverse complement strand
CCGCATGAAGTCGGGCATTTGTCGGCACAGTAACCAGCCACCTGCCGTGACCAGGAAGATTCCCACCGGCATTCCAATACGGCCAAAGCCTCGGCTGGTCGCGATCCCAAACATAACCGGGACCGGCAGGTTGATCAGCACAGCCGCCAACCACAGCCAATAAGGAGGTGCCTGCTTGCCGGCAGTTGGTGGAGGTGGTTCGATCTCCGCCAACGGCTCCGGAGCCGCGTACGGATTGAAGCTCGATTCGTCGTCCATCACGCCCTAAACCTCTGATACCAGTTCAAAGAAAGGTGCTGAACCAGTCGAGTTCACAATTCAACAACTAGCCAAATCTGCGCCGTCCGCACACTTAACCTAAGCCGAAAAGACTCCGGTCAGTACAAAAACCGCACGATTTCAGGCAGCGCTGAAGCGTGCGTCCGGCCTCGCCCGAATCTACAATAACCAAGCTTCGCGCGCGGAGTGAGAACACCTTCGTTCATGACGGAATGTCACAATGAGCATCTACTTCAACAACGCTGCAACCACTTGGCCGAAGCCGGAGATTGTCTACGAGACCGTAGATGATTGCTTCCGAGCGCTAAACAGTCCTGGCCGAACAGTGTCTGACGAGGGAACTCGTAACACGATGATGATGCAGACGTGTCGGCAGGAGATTGCCGAATTCCTGGGCATCGAAAACGCGAATCAGTTGGTGTTTACACCTTCGGCCACATTCAGTCTGAACCTCGCCATCTTCGGTCTCGACTGGAACGCGGGCGATGAAATCATCATGAGCGGTTTGGAACACCATGCCGTTTCTCGCCCAATCCGGAAGGTGGCCCGCGAGCACGGCGTCAAATTCCATGTGGCTCCCTACAAGCCAGGCAACCCCATCGATCTCGACTTCGTTGAGGACAAACTGAAGTCCGGCAAAGTGAAGTTGCTGGCGACAACGATGGCAAGCAACGTAATCGGCGAGATTGTTCCATCCATCGAACTTGGGAAACTGGCCAACCGATACGGTGCAATTTATCTGGTCGATGCCGCTCAATCCGCTGGTGTCATTCCGGTCAACGTCGTAGACCTCAAAGCAGACATGCTTAGCATCGCAGGGCACAAAGGGCTGTTTGGCCCACCGGGTGCCGGTGGACTTTATGTTCGCAAAGGCATTCCACTTCGCACGTTGACTGAAGGCGGAACTGGAAAAGATTCCGGGAAGCACTCCATGTCGGGTCGGTTCCCTTCGAACTACGAAGTTGGAACCCACAACCTGCTTTCCATTGCAGGAATGACTGCAGGAATCCGATGGATCCAACAAACCGGCCTCGAAGAACTACGGCGACACGAACAGAAATTGACCACACGTTTCATGTCTCACCTTGCCGACATGGAAGAAGTCACCGTTTACGGCACTCACAAAATCGAAGACAAGACTGCAGTCGTCTCCATGACCATGGAAGGCGCGAGCCCGAATTCGATTGCGAAGTGGCTGGCAGAAGAACACAACGTTTCCACACGAGCGGGTTATCACTGCGCTCCTCTTGCCCACGAGACCATTGGGACACTGCCAGGTGAAGGCACCATTCGGTTCGGCTTTAGCTTTGCGAACACGATTGAAGAAGTTGACCAGGTCGCTCAATGGCTGACCGAAGTTCCAAGGCTAACCGGCCAACTTGACTGGGTTGTTTAGTCGCGGAGAACCAACGTCATGCTTCAGGGTCTCGTTCGACTCATTCGTCATATGGACGGGCTAACCGGTCCGGCCACGACGGAACAGATGGCTGAACTCATCAGCCACGCCAATGTCACGCGCGATGACATGATCAATGCGTGCAAGTTCAACGACAAGACCTACGCCCGAACAACACTGGCGAAATCGGACTGGTACCAGCTTCTCGTCATCTGCTGGAAGTACGGCCAGGCTTCACCAATTCACGACCACGAGGGATCAAGTTGCGCGGTTCGGATTGTTGACGGTGTTGCAACGGAAACAATGTTCGCTGAAGTCGGCGATGGCGTGGTCGAACCAATGGGCAAGCGTGAGTTGTTTAAAGACCAACTCACCACAGCCAACGATACCGACATCCACGTGATCGAGAATCTACAGCAGCGGAAGGAGCTGGTGACGCTCCACCTCTACAGCCCACCGTTGCGTATGAATTACTTCAACCTCACCGGCGCGCAGAGCTAGCTGAATATCGCTGCCGCACACGGTGAAGATAAACACTTCGTGGCAGGGTCCGGCAATCCAACTTAGACTGTCGGGATGAAACTCTCATTCTGGTTCTCGCTCCTTTGGCTTCTCCCTATCCCGCTGCATGCGTTTCAGTCGACCAAGCCTGTCTTGGTCGACGTGAAGAGAATCTGGGACGCTGCTCCGCACAACGCATTCACAGACCTCGTACACCACGACGGCCGCTGGTACTGCGTTTTCCGTGAAGGCAGCAAGCACGTTTCTCCCGATGGCTCGCTTCGCGTCATCACTTCGACCGACGGAACGAACTGGACATCCGCCGCGTTGATTCAGTCCAAGACGTCCGATCTTCGTGATGCGAAGCTCACTGTGACACCCAATGGGCGGCTCATGCTGTCCGGAGCGGAAGCCGTTTCCAACGCAGCTTACACGCATCAGTCTTTGGCTTGGTTCTCATGGGATGGGCTGCACTGGAGCTCACCGACCAGCATCGGCGACAAAGACAACTGGCTCTGGCGAACAACGTGGAGTCCGGATGGAACCGCGTACGGGTTCGGCTACGGCACAAACAAGAACCGTTTGCTTCGGTTCTATTCAAGTAAGGACGGAAGCAAGTTCGCAACGGTCATCGAAAACGTCGCTGGGCTCGGAACCTACCCAAACGAAACGTCCATTGTGTTCGAGCCGAACAAAACAGCGTGGTGCCTGTTGCGACAAGACGGCAACCCAAAAGATGGACTTCTTGGCACAGCGTCGCCTCCCTACGACAACTGGACGTGGAAGAGTCTCGGAACCCGCATTGGCGGTCCCCAGATGATACGTCTGCCAGACGGTCGGTTCTTCGCCTGCGTTCGCCTGTATGACAACCCGGTTCGCACATCCTTGTGTTCCGTGGACGTCAACAACGCGAAGCTAACCGAAGTTCTCAAACTTCCATCCGGTGGCGACACAAGCTACGCGGGAATGGTCTGGCATGATGAACAACTCTGGATCAGCTACTACTCATCGCACGAAAGCAAGACGTCCATATACCTCGCGCGAGTGCGGCTTGATTAAGCCGATAGAAAGTAAGGAAGCATGAAGTTCTATCTCGCCGGAACGTGGCAGGAACGTGACGAGAAGATTGAGGTCCGTAATCCGTTTAATGGGAATGTGCTCGATACGGTCCCCAAAGCGAACGCCGATGATGTCGAAACTGCACTGACCGCGGCAGTCGCCGGCGCGAACGATATGGCGGCAACTCAGGGCTACGATCGTTCTGTCATCCTGAAACGCACAGCAGAACTCATGCGCGATCGGGCGGAAGAACTTGCTGTCACAATTAGTTCAGAAGAAGGCAAAACGCTCACCGAATCGCGCGGCGAAGTCGCTCGATCAATTACCACCATTGAACTGAG
>JBGCDN010000100.1:0-14411 GCA_045105495.1 Planctomycetaceae bacterium | reverse complement strand
GATTGACTACACAGATCCAGCTGGCGTTTCGAAAAGCAATGTGATTGGTAAACGCGGATCCGGTTCGGGTGGACTCGCCTACTTTGCACACAGCGATGTCGTACCCGCCGACGATTGGTCACATTCGGACGCTGGCCCGTGGACGCCGGTCATCACCGAAGATCGGTTCTACGCGCGAGGGTCTTGTGACATGAAAGGATCGCTGGCGTGTATGTTGGCTGCGGCTGAGACGTTCTCATCTCAGGAGTTGAATCATCCGCTCTACATCACGGTGACAGCGGACGAAGAAGTTGGCTACGGCGGAGCGAAACACGTTGCAAGGCGATCACAGTTCTTTGCAGAAATGGTCGAGGGGAGCGTTAAAGGAATTATCGGCGAACCAACCAACCTCGAAGTCGTCTACGCCCACAAGGGTTCGCTGGCGATGAAGGCCACGGCAAAAGGACTAGCCGCCCACTCCAGTCAGGCTCATGGCATCAACGCCAACCTTGCCATGATTCCATTCCTCACTGAGATGAAATCGATTCACGATGAGGTCACTGGCAGTCCGGAGTGGGAGCATCCGGAATTCGATCCGCCGGGAATTAGCTGGAACATTGGAGTGAACGATCACACTCATGCGATCAACATTACTCCACCACAAAGCGTTTCCACGGTTTACTTTCGTCCGATGCCTGACATCAATCCACAGCCACTGATCGATCGAACGCAAAAGGCGGCTGAAGCAAACGGCTTGGACTTCGAAGTAAGTTTCCGTGGCGAACCAATGTACGTCTCACGAGAGTCTGACTTCATTCAGGAAGTGCTCCGAATTGCCGACCGACCGGAAGCCCATTCTGTCTGTTACGGAACCGACGCTTCAGCCTTCACCGCGCTTTCCAATCTTGCCGTCTACGGACCGGGCAGTATCGAGCAGGCACATATGTCAGATGAGTTCATTGAGTTGGCTCAACTTGAACTCGGGACACAAGCGTATGCACGTCTCATCGGTGAATGGTGTGCGTAGTCCGTTTTGAGCAAGGCTATTGGTTCAAGCCAGAATTTCTTTGACCGGATGATGTTCTTCAACGCCGGTCAGTCGAAAGTCGAGACCACGGAACTTGTACGTCAATCGTTCGTGATCGAGCCCAAGCAAATGCAGGATGGTGGCCTGAACATCGTGAACGTGAACTGGGTTCTCAACAATGTTGAACCCAAGTTCATCCGTCTTGCCAAGAGTGACACCCGGTTTGATACCACCACCAGCGAACCACATTGTGAACGCCTGCGGGTGATGATCTCGCCCCATACTTCTTCCCAAAGCCGCGCTTGATTCGACCATTGGCGTGCGACCAAATTCGCCACCCCAGACAACAAGCGTGTCTTCAAGCAATCCACGTTGCTTCAAGTCTTTGATCAACGCGGCACTGGCCTGATCCGTTTGTTTTGCCTGACCACGAACACCACCTTCGACGTTGCTATGGTGATCCCACCCCGCGTGATACAGCTGGATGAACCGAACACCACGCTCGGCCAGACGTCTTGCGAGTAAACAACAGTTGGCAAACGATCCGCTGTTGCCACCGGGCTTGGCTCCGTACAACTCGAATGTTTCCGGAGTTTCGTCCGACATATCCATCAACTCTGGCGCTCGCGACTGCATACGGTACGCCATTTCGTAGGCGTTGATTCGTGTCGCGATCTCCTGATCACCAACGGCGTTTAGTTGCTGGCTATTGAGCTTCCGGATGAGATCCAAAGAATCTCGCTGAGCTTGCATGTCGATGCCTTTGGGATTGGCGACATGCAAGATTGGATCTCCGCTATTTCGAAACGGAACTCCCTGATGGACTCCGGGCAGAAAACCAGAACTCCACATTGCAGCCCCACCACTGAGACTTCCACCGCTCTTCAAGACAACAAACGACGGCAGGTCGTTGGCTTCGCTGCCAATTCCGTAGCTCAGCCACGAACCCATTGCTGGACGACCCGGTAGTCCGAACCCTGTATTCACAAACAGCTGAGCCGGCGCGTGATTGAACAGGTCGGTATGAACCGACTTCACAATCGCAATGTCATCCACAATTGAAGCAGTATGTGGCAACATCTCTGAGAGCTCCGCACCACTGTCACCGTGCTTTGAGAACTTAAAACGCGGCCCCAAGACGGCAGCATTTGGCTGAATGAACGCGTACCGCTGCCCTTTGCGTACAGACTCCGGTATCGGCTTCCCCTCGAACTGACGAAGCTTCGGTTTGTTGTCGAACAATTCCAGCTGACTGGGTGCCCCGGCCTGAAACAAGTAGATGACTCGTTTTACCTTCGGGGCAAAATGAGTTTGCCGCGGCGCGGTGGGACTGACCGACTGCGCGGTCTCTTCAGCTCGACTGACTTGTCCGGCCATCAATGAAGCGAGAGCAATTTTGCCGACACCAACACCACAATCCTTGAAGAGTTGGCGCCGAGTTTGATGCTGTAGTGGGTTCGTGTTCATTGCTTACCTGTCGTCACGCGGATCGCGTAGCCCCACGATAGAGTGTTGATTTATTGTTGCCCGGCTTCACATGACTTGAACAGTGTTCACTAAGAAATGCAGTTCCTCAGTCGATTATTGCGAAGTAAGACATCAACGTCTGTCGCCCTCTCACGAAGAGGATAGCAATCTCGCGGCTCTAGCAGCCGAGGCAGAACTGCCCGATCCTCCCACATGTCGCAAAACAGCTTGTTTGAGAATTATCTGCGATGTTTCCTCAAATGTAGTGATAAATACTGCCCGATCCAGCATCGCCATTCTATAACGCACCTCCGGCGGGTAAGAGCAAGGCAGCGATGAAGCGAATACACTTTCTTGAGATTCACGATCAGAAGTGGTGTCCGGCTTCCCTTCGCGACGCACTGACTCGCTTCTTGGCGTTCTTCATTTTTTGGGGTCGCCCGTACGTTTCTGTCGCGAGCCTGCTCAGTCAGACGCTGAACCGCAATGGCACGCGTAAGGTACTGGATTTGTGCTCCGGTGGTGGTGGGCCTTGGCCGCAGCTACTCACCCGCGTCCGCGATCGCTTGGACGACAGAGCAGACGAGTTCGCCGTCTCACTGACCGACAAGTTTCCACCTCGTTTAATAGGTGAGCTTCCAGACGGTCTGAGTTTTGAAACTGACTCTGTCGATGCCATGTCGATTGAACCGGCCAGAACCGGCTTTCGAACGCTATTTACATCCTTCCACCACTTCCGCCCCAACGAGGCGAGGGCAGTATTGGAAGACGCCGTGAGGAACGACAGTGGTATCGCGATCTTCGAGTTTACTCGCAGGCATCCGCGAACAATGCTGCCCTACCTCGTCACCCCATTCATTGTGTGGGTCGCGGTTCCATTCATGCGGCCGTTTAGACTACGTGACTGGCTTTGGACTTACCCGATTCCCATTCTGCCCGCAGTGGTTACCTTTGATGGCATCGTAAGCTGCTTGCGCACGTATTCTCCCGACCAGTGTCTGCAACTCGCGTCGGAATCCGATCCTGAGGGTCGGTTCAAGTGGCGTTCAGGCGTGAGGCCATCACTCGCCGGCGGAATGACATACCTGATTGGTGTCCCAAAGAAAAAACAAAAGGCCACGGTCAGCGACCACGCTTCTGCCTGACCGGTTTTCGCCTCGGCTGACGAATCCACCGCTCCCCACGACCGCGATCACTGGTTAAGTACGCCAATCGACGAGTGACATTCTGATCGCGACGAATGCTCTCGTGGATACTCTCTGCGGTCACTTCAATTTCGTAACGATGCTTCCCGTCGCGCAGCATCACGATGGTGTTCAGAATCTCGTTGGCCTGCACAGCGTCCCGAGACTCTCCAAGAATCTGTATGAGACCTGGAGCAGGATCGACTTCTGCATGTAGCGCGAGAAACTCGGTTGCTCGGGTTCGCACCAGCAAGTCGTCATCGTCCACTGCCAGCTTCATCAACATGTCTTTCGCGGCGATTGCGTCTCTCCCGAACACGCTGCACGACACGGCCGCCCAATACCGTTTGAGCGGCTGGTCCGATTTCAGTGCTGGCTCAATCCACTTCCAGGCGACATCGAACTTGCCTGTCCCCGGCATTGCGATCTGCTGTAACTCCCACAGTTCATCCGCATGGTCTTCACCAAACTGAACCGGGTTCGCAATGGCTCTTTCGATCATCACGCTTTCGGGAAGAAAGCTCAGGTCGTGTGTTCGACGAAGATGCTGAGCCAACGTTATCCGCAGATCCTGCAGTGTATCCAGCTGAGCAGATGCGATGAGATTCTTCGTTTCATAGGGATCTGCTTCGACGTCGTAGAGCTCTTCCATCAGTCGAGGCTCGAAGAAGGCTGCCTGCGATTCATTCAGCGTCCCCGCGTCATACAACCGACGCCACTCAGCGTACGCTTCCTGAATGTAGCGGTAGTTGTTTTGCAGACCGTCGTAGTTAAACGGCGTGAAGTTCCGAATGTATTTGAATCGGCCCTTCCGAACCGTACGAACAAAGTCAATTTTCTCATCGAATCGATCCGCGTACCCGAACGCAGTGTTGCGTGCGTTAACCTCGTCAGCCGAAATCCCCTCGCCAAGAAACGGAGTTCCGTCCATTTGATTCGGAACGTCCAAGCCCGCCAATCGCAGCAGAGTTGGACCAAAGTCGATAAAGCTCACGAACCCATCGACGCGGCTGCCAATTTCGAAATCCGAAAGATGAGCCCACTTGTTTGGGACGCGGACAACCAGAGGCACATGCAACCCGGTTTCGTAGGCGTAGCCTTTGCTACCGGGCAGTACACCACCATGGTCACCGAAGTAAAAGATAACGGTATCTTCCAGCAGCCCATCTTCGGTCAGTTGATCAATAACAGCTCCGACCTCGCGGTCGATCTTCATGATGTTGTCGTGGTACCGGGCGTATGTGTACCGAAACGTCTTCGTCTCTGGATGCCGTGGGTTGATGAACACAGAGTCTGGATCTGTGAGCGTTGGCCTGTTCTCAATATCCGCAGTGGGGAAGTGCAGCGAACCTTCATGCGAAGTCTTGAGTGTCTGCTTATGGAAGAACGGTTGCCCTTTGGCCCGCTTTCGCCACGAGGCCTTATTCGACGACTCGTCCCAGGCGGCATCGCCACCCAGCACATTGTAGTCAGTCTTCGATCGGTTCGTGGTGTAATACCCAGCGTCTCGCAGGTAGGTCGGGAACATTTTCAGACCATCCGGCAACGGAGCCATCGCGGCGCGGCGATGATTCTGCGTTCCGATTCGCGGCGCGTAGCAACCCGTAATCAACGTTGTTCGCGCGACGGAGCAGACGGGTGCGTTCGAGAACGCGCGATCGAACAGCAGTCCGTGTTCCGCCAGCTTCGCAATGTTTGGCGTCTCTGCACCGTTCTCATCAAACAGCTTGAGGAAGTGCTTCGAATTATCTTCCGAGATCAGCCACAGAAAGTTCGGACGATCGGCTGCAGTAACACTTGCAGCACAGACCAGAATCAACGCCAGCAATCGCATGAGCACTCCTTCAATATTGGAGTGCTCATTATTGCGAGCCATGCCTTACGGTTCACGCCACTTTGACGGGCCATGTCTGCCGGCGGCACTACGAGGTACGACTCGCTCGCTTTCGCGCATTCTCTGTGAGGTGAATTTTGCGGATGCGAATGGACGCTGGCGTAATCTCGACGTATTCATCAGATTCGATGTATTCGAGAGCTGCTTCGAGCGACATTTGGCGTGGCGGCTTGACCAAGATAGCGTCGTCCGCACCTGATGAACGCACGTTGGTAAGCTTCTTCTCGCGAATCGGGTTCACCACGATGTCATTGTCGCGCGAGTGCTCGCCCACAATCATGCCTTCGTAGACATCGTCGCCAGATTTGATGAAGAACTCGCCACGATCCTGAAGCTTCCAGATCGCGTACGCAACGGCCTTGCCCTGAACCTGTGAAATCATGGCCCCGTTTTGACGAGTCGGGAGTTCGCCTTCAGCCGGTTCATAGCTCTCGAATCGGTGATTCATCACAGCCTCACCACGCGTCGCATTCAGCAACTTGGTTCGCAAACCAATAAGCCCTCGCGCGGGAATGGTGAACTCAAGCCGTGTCAGGCCAGAGTCGCTGGCGTTCATGTTCTTCAGAATGCCTTTTCTCGCACCAGCAAGCTCCATGACCGGACCAACATCGTTGGCTGGAACATCGACGGTCATGAACTCGTATGGTTCGTGCCACTTGTTGTCGATTCTTTTCCGAATGACTTCCGGCTTGCCAACCGAAAGCTCGTAGCCCTCACGCCGCATCTGTTCAATGAGAACCGACAAGTGCAGCACACCACGACCTGAGACTTTGAACTGATCTTTGAACTCAGTCTCTTCAACTCGCAGCGCGACGTTCGATTCCAGTTCGCGCATTAGTCGTTCGCGAAGATTACGGCTGGTTACAAACTTGCCATCGATTCCAACAAGTGGCGATGAGTTGATTGTGAAAACCATCGACAGCGTTGGTTCGTCAACGCTAATCCGATCCAACGCTACGGGGTTCTCGCGGCAGGCAACGGTGTCACCGATCTCCGGATTCGGCAGGCCGATGATCGCAACAATCTCGCCCGCACTAGCTTCCTCCGCATCCGCGCGGCCAAGCTTGTCGAAAATCTGAAGCTTTTCAACGGCGGCGTTCTTTACGACCCCGCCTTCTTTCAGCAGAGAGATCGTTTCACCGGTTCGGATACGCCCACTATTCAAACGGCCCGTTGCGATTCGACCGACGTACTCGGACCAATCAAGCGAAGTCACCATCATCTGCAATGGTTCGTCTGGCTCGACTTCAGGCGGTGGCACTTCCTTGATAATCAAATCAAGCAATGCCTTCATGTTGCCGGGACGCTCAGTGTAGTCGTGCGTCGCGAAGCCTTCTTTGGCACTCGTGAACACATACGGAAAATCGAGCGTTTCGTCGTCGGCACCGAGATCAACCAGTAGGTCAAACGTTTCTGACACCACTTCGTCGGGGCGGCAATCAGGTCGGTCCACCTTGTTGATCACAACAATAATCTTCAGACCACACTGCAAGGCTTTGTTGAGAACGAACCGTGTTTGTGGTCCGGGCCCTTCGAATGCATCGACCAGAAGCAAAGCACCATCGGCCATCTGCAGAACACGTTCGACCTCGCCGCCGAAGTCCGCGTGGCCTGGCGTATCGATAATGTTAATGCGGACATCTTCGTAGCTAAGAGCAATGTTCTTGGCGAGGATTGTGATTCCACGTTCGCGTTCGAGGTCGTTGGAATCGAGAATGCAGTCCTGCTTGAGCTGGGCATCGCGGAACTGCCCACTTTCCTTCAGCATGCAATCGACGAGCGATGTCTTGCCGTGGTCAACGTGTGCAATGATGGCGATATTTCGGAGGTCTGTGCGTTTCATCAGCCAGTGAATTTCGTAGCAGGGAGCCGACGATACGGCTTCGAGCGCAGTGCCGCTGGTGGGCAGATTGGAAGGCGAACAGCCACGCAGACTTGGCGGCGTTCGAGTGTTGCGGCGGAGTGTATCAGCTTGCAGGGCCGCGACAATGTGTCTTAACGGCTGGTATCAAAAAGCCATCAAGAACAAACAAAAAAGCCCGTCGCAAACAGAAGCGACGGGCTTTCTTGATGTAAACAGAGCCTATTTATCAAGACTCGCATTGGCGACAGTGCTTTTTGGGTTTGGCGTATCGACCACAATCAGCTCGATAATTGCTCCACCAGAAGCACCTCCGCCACCAGTACCGCCAAGATTTCGACCGTTTCCGCCGCCTCCAAAACCGTTATTGTTACGGGTACGGTCCTGGCTGAACACAACGTCCATGGATCGCTTCACACCCGTCTTCAGGGTTCGAGAACCAGAGTACCAAACGATCTGACGACTAGCGTCTACTCTCATTGACTCTTCGATCTTCTTATTCGCACTTATGCGTGCTTCATAGTGCCGACTGAGTTTCTTGAGTGTGATGTTGTCACCAGCGACTGGCATTCGAACGTAAAGAACATCTGTGAATCCTGGCTTCGAAGAACCGATCTCAGAACTAATGTCATTCGGCCATTTGGCTCGGAACACAGTCTCAACTTCGGCCCCTTTGTGAAGACGAACCGGACTCGGCGAAGGCATCGAGCCTTGGCCCAACGAGTCCGCCGCAGTTCGCAGTCGATCCCTTAGAGCCAAAGCTGCCAACTTCGTCGCTTCGTCCCAGCTTGATTGGGCACTACCTGGTGCTCGCTTTTGTTGAGACATTGACTTCAACGCGACCATCACCGCTGGGTCCTTTGCAATTCGACCAAAGAAGCCGGCGTTCACAAACGAGTCAGCTCCGTCTTTTTGATTCCCGGACAGCACCTTGTACTGCGCTTCACGAGCGATCTGAGTTGGCAAAGATCCGACAAGAGCCAGCAACTGCGAGTTCTCAACAAGTGGTCCATTTTCCAATCTTCTTGCGACCGCCTGATTGAAATCAGGATGCCACAGGAACCCAGTAACCTTCTCCAGCTGGTCCTCCGTCATTGGGCGAACATTGCTGGCCATGCTGAGCGAAATGCTCTTACGCGCGGCCGGAGCGTTGCCGCCGCCGTTTCCGCCACCCGGGCCAAAGCCGGCCACACCACTTCCGCCGCCACCGGGACCAGCCAAAGATCGCCCATTGCCACCGCCCGGGCCGGCCAAAGAACGGCCGTTGCCGCCACCAGGACCTGCCAGCGATCTTCCGTTTCCACCGCCAAAGCCCGCAATCGACCGGCCATTGCCACCACCGAAACCTGCGATGGAACGCCCGTTTCCGGGTTGACCATTTGAACCAGAGTCAGCCGCACCACCTTCAGTTGCTGGTTCGACAAGGCCCATCAATTGATCAATCGCTGTACCAGCGTAGTCCGTAAACAGTTCCATCGCTTTGGTCGCCTGCGGCGAATCGCTGTCCACAATTTTCATCAACATTCGGTGAGACACATCGCCTACACCACCGTAGTTTTCCAAAAGGCTGGTAAGGATCAGTTCGCTGGTTTCATCGGCTCCCATGCTGGTTGACATGGAACCGTCGAGCAGCCCTTCTATCGCGTCCCAACCTTGTGGTGCGTCGATTTTCATCAGCGACGAAATGGTTGTCTTTACGAACAAGTTCATATCCAGCGTGCCGTAATGGGCGTAGCTACCTGCATTCGCAGATGCTCCAAGCCCACGGTTACCACCCAAACCTGGCGCGCCGAGACCAGTGCCGCCGCCGCCTGAACCACCGTAGGGATTGCCGCCAGCGCCTGGTGGCGGAGGGCCACCTACGCCAGAACTACCACCACCATTCATCCCGCCATAGGGATTGCCGTCGGCTCCCGGCGGAGGGGGCCCGCCCTGACCACCACCGGTATTCATGCCACCATAGGGATTGCCATCAGCACCCGGTGGTGGAGGTCCACCGCTTTGACCACCACCCGTGTTCATTCCGCCGTAAGGGTTGCCGCCTTGTCCAGGAGGTGGCGGACCACCAGTCTGGTTACCGCCATTCATGCCGCCGTAGGGGTTGCCGCCGTTACCTTGTGGCGGACCGTTCTGCATGAACATGGTCGTCGCTGACAGAGTCGAGAATCGGGTATTCAACACAACGGAAATCATGTTGAAGACATCACTCTTATCCAACGAGCCCGTCAGGATATTGCCACCACCGCCACCAGCAGGCTGTCTTCCTGGGCCACCCGGTCCTCCCGGACGACCTCCACGAATTCCAGCAGGAGGCTTCTTCGCCGGTTCCTGAGAGATCGTCAACAACTCAACCAACAACTTCGCCGAGTCATTGTCTTGCTTGTTTTCAGCCAGCCACTTGATGGCGTCGACGACGGCCGCGTCTCGTTCTCGAACAGCGTCCTTAAAGTCCGTCACACTCCATGCAGCAAAGTCTGTGCTTCGCGGTGGTTCAGGTGGAGGGCCAGCCTGAGCCGCATTGCCGCCACTCGGACCAGCACCTGGAATCGAACCGCCAGATCCCATCACCTGACGACCATTGCCGGGAACGGATCCACCCGACCCCATTACCTGTCGGCCATTGCCAGGAACCGAACCGCCAGAACCCATTACTTGTCGACCGTTACCGGGAGTTGGGGCCGAACCGCCTGCTCCCATAACCTGACGACCATTACCCGGAGCAGCACTGCCACCAGAATTTGCGGCCTGACTGCTGCCCGCATCTCCCCCGGCTTTCGGTGCGCCGGAACCAGATGGAGCCGCAGGCTTTGGAGCCGAGGACGCCGTATCGTCACCTGCTGGTTCGGCGGCTTCTTCATCGCCGCCGCATCCGATCATGAGACCGGCCGTCAACGCGATGACAGCGAGCCCTCTCAAGGTTCGAAACGCTTGCTGAGAAAATTGAATCACTTGGAATCCCCTGCTGAAAAGTGGGTGACGCCTCTGGTGGAGCGCATGTTCAATAGAATAACCGAACACAACCCCTGACCAAATAGAAACCACACTGAACAAAGCGTTTCGGCTGCAAAACAAGCCGTTCCAGCTGTTCAATGTGCGATATGCAACCAGTTAGATGTTGCTGGTCGTCGTCAGAGTTCCCCGCAAAACGAGATTCTGCCCAGACAGACTGATAGCCGTGTACAGACGGGCGAGCTGCGATGAATGCTGGCGGGGCTTATGAGGGCCTCTACTGCCGCGATCGTGGCACAAGTATCCGCCGGCCAACTCGAAGATCGTGCGGCGTTCTCAAACGATCCTTATTCAGCTCGTAGATTTCCATGTAGCGGGCGCTGGAACCGAGAAACCGCGAGGCGATATCAGAAAGCGTATCGCCCTGACGAACACGATACTCGCTGAGTGCATTCTCCGTCTCGGCTGGTTCCGCTTCAGTCTTCGCTGGCGCAACGCTGACAATAGGCTGATCTGGTGGACGCGGAACTGGTTTCGCGACAACAGTTTCTTCAACCGGCGGTGGCACGGGTTCACGACGGATTGGATCGGGAGCCGTTGGCGATGTTGCGGGAACTGTTGCAGCTCGATCCTGCTTTAGGAATTCGGGAACGGCCCACGCTTTCGGTTTCGTCTGAACCTGTGACTCGATGGGGTCTGTAGCATCATTGGATTCACCGGTTCGCGACAGATACGGAGCAATCGGACGTTCTGCGATTTGAGCATCCAGGGATTCGGTATCCGCGAGTTCCGGAACCGCGCGTTCGGGCGTTTGTTCGTTCCGGAAGAACAGCGCACCGACGATCCCAATGAGCAGAATGCCCATGGCCAATCCGATTCGCGTGTCCTGTTCCATAACCAGCTCCCAAACGCTTCGCGCGCGGTGGTACACCTCCTAGATCGACAAGAACACCAGAACGGTTCACCATTTCGCGCGCGAAGTAATCGGCCGGCTCGAGGGCGCGTCAGTCACAACAGTTTTGACGATTGCCCCGCCGTTCGGTCGCCCAAGACACCTGCCCATAAACCGCTCTCGCGGCAAAAGCTCCACGAGAACCACCATCCGAATATCGCTGCCGCACACGGTGAAGCGGAACGCTTCTTAAGCGAGAACGTCTTCGACGACTTCGCCGTGGACGTCGGTCAGGCGATAGTCGCGACCTTGGAATCGGTACGTCAGCTTCGTGTGATCGAAGCCCAGCAGATGCATGATTGTGGCCTGCAAGTCGTGGACATGAACCTTGTTCTCTGCCACTCCGAACCCAAGCTCGTCGGTCGTTCCGTAGTTGACACCAGGCTTGGTTCCACCGCCCGCCATCCACATCGTAAAGCAATCCGGATAGTGATCTCGACCAAGCACCTTGCTGCCGGAAGTTCGACCTTCTCGGAACGGCGTCCGCCCAAATTCACCGCCACAGACAATCAATGTGTCCTTCAACAGATCACGCTGTTTCAGGTCACGAATCAAGGCGGCAATCGGCTTGTCGGTGGCAGCCATCTTCTTCGTCAGCCCGTTCTTAATCCCGAGGTCTGCATTCGTGCCGTGGAAGTCCCAACCCCAGTCAAACAGTTGGACAAACCGAACACCTTGCTCCACCAATCGCCTTGCCAGCAAACAGTTGTTGGCAAAACTCGCTTCGCCAGGCTTTGCTCCGTACGCCTCTTGCGTCGACTTCGTTTCCTTGGTGATGTCCATCACTTCAGGAACTGATGCTTGCATCCGATAGGCCAATTCATACTGAGCGATCCGCGTTCGCGTTTCCGGATGGCCAAGCTGTTCGGCCTGCATCTCATTCAGCTTCCTCAGCGCATCCAGCGACCGACGACGCAGCGCACGGTTCATACCTTCCGGGTCCGAAACGTAGAGAACCGGATCGCCTTTCGAACGACATTGGACACCTTGAAAAACGGACGGCAGGAACCCGCTGCCATACGAATTCGCTCCGCCGTTCGGCTGCACTCCACTGCTAATTAGAACGACGAACCCAGGCAAATCCTGATTCTCTGTGCCTAGCCCATATGTCGCCCACGAACCAAGCGACGGACGTCCAGAACGAGGCGAACCGGTGTAAACCAGAAGCTCTGCCGGTGCATGGTTGAACTGATCGGTGTTCATCGA
This sequence comes from Planctomycetaceae bacterium, assembly GCA_045105495.1. Classification (GTDB taxonomy): domain Bacteria; phylum Planctomycetota; class Planctomycetia; order Planctomycetales; family Planctomycetaceae; genus CAYNWT01. The sequence goes on along the minus strand of JBGCDN010000100.1, from coordinate 1,892 downwards.
ATGGATGAAACACATCTCGTCGACAATATCCTTGGCGTGGAAATTCGGCACGGCATCGGACAGCCAAGTGCCAGAGCCTCCATACTGCTTGAACGTCCGAGGCGTCCCCATCAGCTTGGGCGTTCCAGACGTGAACGCAAAAGTCTTGCCCTTCAGAAACTCGTCCGGACATTCTTGCCCCGATCGTTTCACCAGTTCAGGTTTGTAGTCGTACAAATCCAGATTCGGTGGAGAACCGGTCAGGTGCAGATAAATGACTCGCTTGGCTTTGGGTTCGAAATGCGACTTCCGACTCTCCAACGGCTGCATTGGATTGATCGGAATATCAGCCATCGCCCGACCGCCAGACAGCGACGAAACCGCCATCGCTCCAAGCCCGAGTCCCTGCGAAGAAAGGAAATGGCGACGAGTCACATTTTGCAGGTGTGTTTGAAATGGATTCATAGCTCTACCAACTCCGAAGCTGGATCCTAAAAAGGATCCGTCGATACCTAATCTCAAAAACCTGTCAGCCGCGGCGACCCTGAAAGCATCCACTACGAGGACGTGCGTGCCTTAACAATTTCTGTGTGATGAAGAATGTGTCCTGCGAGACAATAGGCAGCGCCGCGAACGGACATGAAATTGCCATCAGCTTCACCACCACGACTCCATGCGTCGTCGGTCAATCGTCGGAACATGCAGACATTCGATCGACGACAAAGCTCTAACTCTTCGGCCAACTGAGCCAACGTGGGAGACTGCCAATCAGTGGCTTCCACCCAATCATCTTGTTCCATCCCGGTCAATGGGCGTTGATCTGCAGAAGCCCAATGCAGCGCGCGGTACGCGAATACGCGCTCGACGTCGATCATGTGACCGACGGCCTGTTTGATGGTCCATGTATACGGTTCATGAAGAACGCAGGCATCCGCTTCAGCGATGCCATCCAGGACGCCTCGAAAGTAGGCAACTTGTTCGAGAAGTGTCTCGACGATGTCGCCTTCGGGAACGAGGCTAATGTAGTTGCCGTAGTAAGGAGCGAATTCGGTGTCGGTTGGTCTTGTCATCGTTTCAGAAACATCTCGTCGAGGTTCAGAAGAATATTGGCGACGACCGTCATCGCTGCTGCGTCGATTGGTTCAACCCCTGCCGGTAGTTCTCCAAGTGGATTCGTTGCCAACTGCTTCGCCGCTGCATCCTGACCGGCCAGCTGCTGCTTAGCATCGTTGAACAGTGCGACCAAGTGTTCAATTTCAGCCGCTTTGGCGTCTCGAAGTGTACACCTTTGGAACGCGACCGCGATTTGCTGTCCAACAGAACCATCGACTTTCAACGCATGCCGAGCAAGTGATTGTGCGGCTTCGACGTAGACCGGGTCGTTCAGTGTGACCAACGACTGCAGTGGTGTGTTGGTTCGATTTCGGCGAACCGTGCAGACTTCGCGATTTGGAGCGTCGAACGTCGCCATTGACGGATACGGATTGCTGCGTCGCCAAGTCGTGTAAATCGCGCGGCGGTAGCGGTCTTCGCCGGTGCTTGTTTTCCAGTCGGTTGAACCACCAAAGGCGGCCTTTAAGCCGAGATTCGGCTGGGGAGGGCGAACAGGCGGACCGTACATTTTATCGCTCAGTAATCCAGTGACGAACAAAGCCTGGTCACGAACCATTTCGGCCGTCAGACGAACACGCGGACCGCGAGCCAACCAACGATTGTCCGGATCATCGGCGGCGGCAGTTCCTCGGACGACCGACGACTGACGATACGTTGCGGATGTCACAATCGTCCGCAACAACTGCTTCGTGTTCCAACCACTCTGAACCAATTCCGTCGCCAGCCAATCCAGGAGCTGCGGATGAGTTGGTAGTTCTCCCTGATTGCCGAACTCTTCGCTGCTCAACACAATTCCACGA
>JBGCDN010000099.1:0-2741 GCA_045105495.1 Planctomycetaceae bacterium | reverse complement strand
TGGGGATCAGAACGAAGGGCATCGAGTTCTTCGACCCCGCGCCTTAGCGGAACCTCGTGGTTTGGTCCGATATTGCAGGTTTGGAATTTGCAGTAGGTAGAGAACGCCATCTTCACTGGTCACCATGACCTGCCCGAGTTTTGGACCAAATGCGATTGTGTAAAGCGACTTGCGAGCAACCTTGTGTTCCAGCAATTGCTTCTCGTTTTCCAGTCGCCAAATTCGAAGGCGGTAGTCATCTCCGACGCCCCCGAGGAGTTTGCCATCGGGCGAAAACCTCACTCCGTACAGCGGTTCCTTCCGCCGTGTTCGAAAGAGTTCTCGGACTTTGTGTTGACTATCAAGAGTGTGAAGAAGCAGCCGTCCATCCTGTCCGACAGAAGCTAGTTGTTTTCCGTTGGGCGAGAAGTGGACTCGGTATACGTCGCTGCTATGGCCAGCCAGCGATCGGTGCTTCTGCGTCTTGAGGTCCCACAATCGAATCGACTTGTCACTACTTGCTGTGGCGATCGATTTTCCATCGGGCGAAAACGAGAGGCCATAGACCTGGCGTTTGTGCCCTTTGAGTTCTGATTGCAGCTTCAGTCCTTCCACTTGCCAGATTCGACAGGTCGTGTCGCCGCCGTCAGTGCTTCCACCCGCAGACGCCAGTCGCTTCCCATCCGGTGAGAACGCAGCGCAGTATGCTGCGTCTTTGTGACCCTTCTTCTGCAGGAGCCGCTGACCGTTGTTTGCGTTCCATATTGAGATCATTCCTTTGCCGGTCGCCGTTGCAACCAGTTTTCCATCCGGGCTGACGGCTGCGACATAGACCGCGGAATCGTGCTGCAGCACATGCTTCGGTTTGCGGTTCTCCAGATCCCAGATGATGGCAGTATTGTCGCCCGCGCCTGTGGCAAGAGTGCGACGGTCAGCGGAGTACGAAAGCGAATAGACGTATTCCTCGTGCCCTTTGAAGATGGCAATCACTGGGTCTGCATCCCGGTGCCGCAACTTCTCCGCCTGCTGTGCGCGGACTGTTGGTTGATGTTCAACCAAACCAACGAAAAGCCCGAGGACTATTAGCACGATACGTTTCATCGCTGCTTTGACGATGCATGTGTTTTACTAGCGTCTCGGTCGTCGTTCGGGTCTGGCAGCGATGCGATTGGTCGAATCTTGACGTAGACCTGTGTTCCTTCTGGTGGAACCTTCTTCATGTCGAACCGGACGACAGGCTTCGGGTCGTAAATTGGGAAGCGGTTGTCGGCGATGATTCCTCCGGGGCAGTCGCAGGGGCACGCGATGCATCCGGTTCCCGACTTATGGATCGCACCGCTCCCGTGGAAGACGAAGTGTGGCGTCCATGGTTTGACGATTTCGCGACCTTTGACGGTGACCTTTTCTGTTGCAAAGTGTTGGTAAGCCTTTTCGATCCACTTACCGGATTTGTCTTTCCAAAATACGGAGAGCACAACCGGATCGCCCTGCAAGTAATCAGCTGGAGTCGTCTTGTCGCTGTATCCACTCCGCTTGCGACCTTCCTGAATGCTGTAGTGCACCCGAGGCCGGCAGCCAAGTTTTCTCAATCCTTCGAAAACGACTTCTGTTTCGACATCCACGAGGAACACGAAGTACGCAGCCATCTTGGCATCACCACCTGCTGCCTTTGAACAACCGGCGAACGCCTGGATACGCTGTCCGTAATCGTCGATGCAAGGCTTGTCTTCGGGGAACTGCACTTTCGCGGACAAGATGAGTTCACGCTTCTTCTGATCGACGAAGACATTGCCCGGTTTCGGGAGCTTTGCCGACGGGCTGGATTGGATCGCTTTGTTCGGAGCGGACGCTGCCGATTTTCCTTCGCATCGTCCATCGGTTGAATGCAGGCAGGCAACCAGAGCCAGAAGAGTGATTTGAAGAAACTTATGGGGCGGCATGAGGTAATTCCGGAATATGGGGCAGTCGCCGTTCTGAACAGGCGGCGACTGATGTTATCAGTCAGCAATATGCAAATGAAATGTTGTGAGAAACGGCGGGCTTCGCACCGGCAGCTGGTGTCGCTTGCCAATGACTTTCGGTGCAATCTCCAAATCCGCTGAGAATCCGTGTCAAATAGCGACCGCCCCTGCGTGCAACACCTCAGGAGACAGTTTTTTGAGCGGAATTCCACAGACACGAGCCAGCTTGCTACTGCGGATTAAAGATCCCGCAGATCGTGATGCGTGGGAAGAATTCGTTCAGCTTTATCGACCCATCATTTACCGGATGGCTCGAAAACGCGGCCTGCAAGACGCCGACGCTCAAGACCTCGCACAGCGGGTGCTGGGGTCTGTGGCGTCGTCTGTTGAAGGTTGGGAACACGACCCGAGACGGGCTCGGTTTAGTACGTGGCTCACGACGGTAACGCGAAACGCGATTATCGATTCGGTTCGTCGGATCAAACTCGACAAGAGTCCTGGGGGAACCAGCATGCTGAACCAGATACAGCGGTTGCCTCAGTCAGAAGAAGCAGCGTCGGCAGAAATTGAACGCGAGTATCGCCGCCAGCTGTTTCGTCGTGCGGCAACTGAGGTTCAGCATGAATTTGAATCGACAACGTGGGATGCCTTCTGGTTGACCACGGTGGAAGGTGTCAGCGTTGTGGCGGCCGCCGAACGAATTGGCAAAGCCATCGGCTCAGTCTACGCCGCGCGGAGCAGGGTGATGCGGCGGTTGAAAGAGAAGGTTTCGCAGTTGGAGGTAACTGATGAGTAACTCGG
>JBGCDN010000098.1:0-2887 GCA_045105495.1 Planctomycetaceae bacterium | reverse complement strand
CATCAAACGTGAAATAGCTGGGCACGTTGCGATGCCATTTTGAGAGTTCAACACCGCGACTCAGATACAACTTGTAGTTCTCCCAGACACCGACAACCGACGGCATGACTTCTACAGCCAGCGGCAGCTTCTGCACACCTTGAGTCAGCCGCCATGCTTCCGGCGGATACTCACGAAGTTCTTCATACAGCCAATCGCCGTTCATGATGTGGAAGTGAACTTTGTCTGCCCAATCCTTGTTCAGATGCTCGTAAGTTGTCGCCCGGTGCCCACCTCCATGCAGCGGATTCTGATTCGCGCAGGAACCGATTTGGAACCGGAAGTTAAACAACCCTTCCGGATTGTGCTCCGCGTTCCGCGTATCTCCCGAGTTCGGCAAAGTGTGGAAGGAACCCGGCAGGCCGTGCGGCCGCTTATCGATGTAGATCTGGTAGTGATACCGCGTATCCGACTTCAGATCCGTCAGTTGAACGACACCGGTATTGTCGTGAGCCAAACTCGTTCTCGCTGGCCGACTGACTTCAGTCAACGATTTCTCATCGAGCCCATATCGAACAACAAATTCACCAGCGTCCGAGGTTCTTCCCCACACCAACATGGAGTTCGCCGTGGGGCGACCAAGCATCGGCCCATGTGTTAGACGAATCGGGTCGCGTTCAGCCTGGACAGAACCAGCGGTTAACAGAATCAAGAGAAGCAGAACACAGCGCGACATTGGGGGCTTTCTGAATCGAGTTCTCGATCAAACAGAGAGCCTGTATCAGAGCGAGTCGAACCGACACTCGCAAACCGCAACCAAAGCCGACATGCTCGGTGCCTACCACGAGCCAGTAGCACCACCGCCGCCCGAAGATCCACCACCAAACGAACCGCCGCTGAAGCCTCCTCCACCGCCACCATAGCCATCGCCACTGCCTCCGCGCAACACGACACGAAGCACCAAGAATGCGATGGTGAATAGCCCGGCCCAGAACACCCAAGCCCAACCGGTGGGCCCACTACGAATGACCGAGACGCAGGTAAAGAGCGCCAGTGCGAACAGGATTCCGGGAAGAATGTAGTCTTCGGCTTTCAGTGGCGGGCCTGACAATTCCAGCTTGCGGGCCATCCGGTCTAGCTCTTCGACACCAGCGAGAATTCCGCCGGAGAAGTCTCCCGCCTTCATGCGAGGAACAATGTGTTCATCCATGATGCGCTGACAGGTTTGGTTCTCGAACCGACCCCAGCCGGCTCCCAACTCAATTCTGGCTTTGCGATCACGTTTTGAGATCAGTAATAGAATCCCAGTATTCCAGTTCTGACCGTCCAGCTTCTTGTGACCGATTTGCCACTGATTAAAAAGATGAGCGGCAAAGGTCTCGATAGGCATGCTTCTACCACCATGCTGAGCCATCGATTCGATGGTCACCACAATAATCGGCGTTGCCTTGTCGGTAAGCAGCGTGTCGCAAACATTGCGAATCTGAGCGATTGACGTTTCGTCAAGCAATCGCGCGCTGTCTCTTACGAACTCCCTCGCACCCGGTCGCTCAAGATTGAACTCCTGGCCGACCGCAGGCAGCGACAGACAGGTCACCGTCACCCATAGGGCAACACTTGTTGTGAATCGATTGAACATCTCGCAAAGGCCCTTGAAAGTGCGATCGTTTGTGGAATTGTGTGAAACTACTTGTCCAGATAGGCCCGGTGATCGTCCACGCCGAGCAACTCTTCGTCTTCGACGTTTGGACCAGGCAGCTCTGGAATCGATTCGTGGCTGAACCACTGAGCCATCGGGATGGTCGCCTTGTCGAACTTTCGAGTTCGATAGAGTGCGTTCATCCAGAGGTCTGATTCTGGTGTTAGCCGACCGTCTTTCAGCTTCAGCTTGTACTTGATTCCATAGTGGTAGCGAGCTCCCATGAGCTCTTCTTTCTTCAGACGCCACCAAGGTTTGATGTAGTGATCCTGACAAACGTAAATCACACCGGTCAGATCTTCACAGCATGTTCCGGTGGTTCGATCGATTGGGAACACTGCCTCCCATCGCTGCATTGGCTCGGTCGTCGTTAACGCGAGACGGTCGGCGGTTGGTTCGTAGCGACCAAGAAACACCTCGCATTGCTTCGTGAGAAACATCTGCGTCATTAAGTCGTCTTCGTACAGAAAATCTGGAGTGAACGGAGGACGAACGATTTCGAACTTAACAAACAACTCACGATCACCAACATCCGCGCCGGCTTCCAGCTCTTCTCCGTCAGCATTGACCAAGGCGATGTTGAACGTCGCTGTTCGATAGTTGCCATCGTTGAACAGGCGATCGTTCCGTTCGTCGTTGCCTCGGTAGTAGGTTCCAGCCAGTCGCGGCCCAACATCGGGATGATCTGGTTGAGCCGGAAAACCGAAATCGTAGAACGTGGCAAAGTGAATGTAGTCGCGAAAAATCAGGTCTTGCTTGCCGTTCATCGTGTCGACCAGCGCCCAACCAAGACAGATCGAAATCAGCAGAAGTGGTACCGACGCAGAAATCGGCTGCGTCCACAATCGCCCCAACGCACCGTCGGTTTCGGTGGGAACTGGCGTGCGAAACTTGCGGTACACAAACAAGCCCAGCAGCAATGCGCCCACCAACGAGATCGTGATCGGACTTCGATATTCTTCGTAGAACATCTGAGCCTTCTCGAACTTGCTGGCATTCGCAAACTGGGGCAAGATCGCTTCGAAGGGTTCTGGATCTTCGAGGAATTCTTTCTGACACTCTTCGCAACAGAAGCGAACTTCTTTGCCTTTGTGCAGGATCGTATAGTCGTCAATCGCTTCCATATCCGTCATCACGGGACACATTATGTTGCCGGACGACGGAGTTTCTTCACCGAATGCGAGGCCGGCGAATGCGATCACGTAGACG
>JBGCDN010000097.1:0-15206 GCA_045105495.1 Planctomycetaceae bacterium | reverse complement strand
CTGCTGCCTGACTGGCGAGCCCTGCACATGTGGTTTCGCTACGCCAGAGAGAACCGATCAGACGACACACTGCTGCTGGCGGTTATTCGCGAGTTCGCTCGCGACAACATTCACTTTGCCTCTGCGTTGGACTATTGCCCGGAGTTACTTGTGGATCACGGATTTCTGACGCGACGCAAGCCATCACCTTCTCAATGGAAGGACATTCACTTCGGTTGGGATATGGCCAAAGCCATGGGCCAACTGGACGTTGGACAAACGGTTTGTGTGAACGATTCTGCCGTGATTGCTGTCGAAGCAATCGAAGGCACCGACGAATGCATCAAACGCGCGGGGCAGCTTTGCCGTCGCGGAGGCTTCACAGTCGTTAAGGTTGCTAAGCCTCAGCAGGACATGCGATTTGATGTTCCGACAATTGGTGTCGAAACAATCCAAACCATGCACGAGACCGGAGCACGCGTACTAGCGATCGAAAGCAACATGACCATCATGTTGGATCAGCCAGAAGTCGCCGCCCTTGCCGACAAGTTCGGCATCACAATCGTCGCCATGAACGCCGAAGAACTCCAACTCCGCATCGCTTCCTGACAGGCAACTTCCAGTTGCATCGGGGTGCGGCGGCGACGTTGGGATGGTGTTTGTCTGAAGGCTTCTCGCCGCGTGGGCGGTTTGCATACCCACGCTGAACAGGGTCGGGAGTGTTTTTCGGATCACCCGGTGAGCAGTTGTTTGGTTCTCGCCCGAAAAAGACTCCCGACCCTTTCCGCTCAAGCAAGGAAACAGGAAACCTCCCGCTCGCGATTGCTTGAGCGGGAGGCGTGAACCTGATCGGCAGAGCCGTTCTACTTGCCAAGCTCGTTGGCAATCGCATCAGCTCCGTACACCTTGGTCATTGCTTCGCGTATTGCCGCTCCTGATACGGAGGTCGCTCGCGAAACATCGTCGGTGTAAAGGTAGTCGCTGGTCAGGCTTTGGATGTTTCCGTCGAAGATGATCCCGACAAACTCCCCATCACGATTCACGACCGGACTGCCGCTGTTACCGCCAATGATGTCGGCCGTGCAAACGAAGTTAAACGGCGTACTCGCCGAGATCGCTCCTTTGGCCTTCGTCCACGATTCCGGAAGCTTCCAGTCACCGGTAGAACCATGTGATTCTTCGTGCTTGAACGCGCCGCCCATTGTTGTCCAGGCGGGAACCGATTCGCCATCTTCCTGGTAGCCTTGCACGGTTCCGAAGGCCAAACGCAGAGTAAACGTGGCGTCTGGGTAGGTCCCGGTCCCTTTGATGGCGTTGGTTGCATTGGCAATCTTCGCATACGCCTGACGCTCACGCTCGGTCAGAGCTTCAGAGATTTTGCGTTGTTCGCGAAGCAGCGGTTCCATCATTCTTGCGACTTGAATCAGCGGATCGGTCGAAGTCTCAACGCCGTCTTTTGCCAACTTTCGAAGCATCTCAATGTTGCTCTTGTTTGCTTTGTGATCGAGCAACTTCGTCTCATTGATCAATTCTGCCGCTCGAGCGTTGGGGCTTTTTCCAGCAAGGATTTTCTGGACAAGTTCGTTCTCAGCGTTCCAGTATTCAACAAGCCGAGCCAACTCGTCGGCCAGTTTGGCTCGCTCGAGATCAGCGTACACCGGAGCCGTTGAGAACAGGTCTTGTTCCAGCGACTCACGAGCCGAATCGCGGAACTCACGCAGACGTTCGCTGCTGGGCTTCTTATCTTCGGTCGCCATCAGAACCAGCGTTTCCGCGAGATCGTAGGCTCGGGAACGGAACGTTGAAACCAGTCCAAGGCGTTCCGTTTTTTCTTCCTGAATGCCGCTGACTTCACGCCACGCGTCAAGGTTTGGCTTTAACTTCGCGTCTTCTCGAACAGCATCAAGCAACGCAGTTTCTTCTTCCATCTTCTTCTTCATGACAGCCGGGTTCTGCAGCCCGCCCAGCATCCCCGTGTATGCCTTCCGCGAATTCTGCAGCCCAAACAGATCATCCTGCGCGCGGCGCTTTTGTTCGGCTCCACCGAGTCCGAACTGCTGCATCAGAATTTCTTTTCGTCGGATGAAGTCCAGCACCCACGGATTGCGGTGATCGCGGAGGTGTCGCAGAGCATCGACTGTGAAGATGCGTTGGGTGCGACCGGGATTGCCTGAGACGAACACGAGGTCATTCTCTTCAACAGGCTTGTCTGCCCATCGGAGGAAGTTGTCGATCTTCGCTGGCTTGCCATCTTCGTAAACGCGGAACAGGGTGACATCCAGGCAGAAACGCGGGTACTCGAAGTTGTCTGCATCGCCACCAAAGAACGCGATGGCAGCTTCTGGTGCCCAGACCAATCGGACGTCCGTGTACTTCTTATACCGATACAAATGAAATCGCGCGCCGCCGTAGAGGGTGACGACATCACTTCTTAAACCGGTATTCTTCAGGGAGTCGGCTTCAATTTCAGCCATGGCCGCTCGGCGAGCTTTCGCGGCAGCTTCGGCAGAGACACCATCTTTGACTGCAGCCATGACTTTGTCGGTCACGTCTTGGATGGACACCAACTGGTTCAACTCAAGGTCCGGCGCTTTGAGTTCGCTCGCGCGGTCTTTTGCGAGATAGCCATCTTCGGCAACGTTCAGTTCCTTAGATGACAGCTTGGCGAGCGTCTCGCTGGCAACGTGATGGTTTGTAAGAACCAATCCAGTTGACGAAACAAATGATCCCGAACCTCCTGAGTTGAACCGAACCGAGGACAGTCTCAGGTCTTCGGCCCACTCCTTGGTTGGTTCGAAGTTGTATCGATCTTTGAGTGTCTTGACGGGCAGGTCGTTGAACAACCACATCCCTTCGTCAGCCGTCGCTGTAGCTGTAACAGCCGCAATACACACCAGCAGTGAAACCCTGCGTGCCATGATGAATCCTCCAGTTTTGAAATGACTGGCGAATAATGGCACACGAGCTTCCGCTTGGCAAAGAACCTGCGTTCGTGCGGTAAGCGATCATGGACAGCAGCCAAGCTGATTCCCCAAACTTCAAAAGCGGTGACGGAGTTCTACTACGGGGCCGAAGAATTTGATTTACTGTTTCGAGCTGTCGCTTTCTTGTCCTGCTTTTTAGGTCGCAGCCCAAACAGCTGCACTGGGTTCATTTTGAACTGCAACATGTTGGCTGTTGGGCGTCCGTTGTCGCCACCTTTGCGTTGCATCGAGATGCGACCAAGCTTCAGGTTGCCCGCTCGGGTCATTACGACCTTGCCTTCTGAGTAGAACCGAATCGTTTCTTTCAAAGATCGAATCGTCCATCGCGGTGGTCCGGTTTTCGACTTCAGTGTAACCATGAACCACTTCGCAGCATGCTCGCCGTCACCAGCCAGCAAGTCGGAGATGATTTGGTCTTTGTGTTTGCGAAAAAACGCAATGACCGCGTCTCGTGATTGCTCGGGAAGTTCTGTCAGGTACATCCGATTCGGGCGTTTTGTGTTTCCGATCGGCGGCGTCTCGCCCAGATAGAACTTCATCGCATCGACGACATCGTCTGGCATTTTCCACATCCTGGCGTAGGTCTTAAGCCAGCGTTTGTCGATCTGATTGAACCCGTTGGGGCTACTGACAAGCTTGATCGAAATGCCCTGAACCGTCTCTTTTTTGTCGGTTCGAATTCGCACTTCAACGTCTGCCTTGTACCCGTGCGGTTTGACGGCCTTGACGGATTGAATCTGGGAAAGCTCGTACTTCATGGCCGTCAGCCAGGCTTGAGCATCCTTGTCTGATTTCCATGCGTTGAACTTGTCGCGGATGTCGTCTTCGTTTTTAAACCCACCCTTGGCGGTCTGCGAGCCTCGTTGAATCTCCTTCAGTCGTTCTTTGCTCTGCGCGAAGATTGTGGAACAACAAAGGATGCTGATGAGAAGAACGTTGTGCATGTGACAGATTCTATTCGAGAGCTTGCGACGTTTCTAATCTTCGCTCCATCGACGCATCAGTGAATGTTCGACGCCGAGCTGGTCGCAGATGCGAGCGACAACAAAATCGACCAGATCCATCAAAGAATTGGGCTGGTGATAGTAACCCGGCATCGCCGGCAACACCGTCGCGCCGACTTCAGCTAGTCGTGCCATGTTCGCAAGGTGAATCGCGCTGAGTGGTGTTTCGCGAGGAACCAAAATCAGCTTTCGCCGTTCTTTGATATGCACGTCGGCAGCGCGATGAATGAGGTTTACAGACAGACCGCCGGCGATCGCTCCGAGTGTTCCGAGGGAACATGGGCACAGAACCATGCCGTCGGTCAGGAACGAACCGCTGGCCATACCCGCGTTGAAATCCATGCAATGGTGATAGTGCAGCTTCGACGTATCGCAGCCGTCTGAAGTCGGGAAGCCCAGGGCTTGCAGCCGTTCCGACTTCTCGATGGCTTCGTTCGTAATCATCAGCGATTCGGGCTTGAGATCTTTGACACTCACCGTCAAACCAAGCTCTTCGCGCAGAACCTGTGTGGCCGCCTGACTGACCGTCAAATGGACTTCGGTGTCGGTTCGCAACAGCACTTGCAGAAGCCGGACCGCGTAAGCAGAGCCACTGGCTCCCGTCATCGCAACAACAATACGTTTCATGAGATCTCCCGATTGGAGAGGAGTATAGACGCCAGTCCTGCGGTGGCTGCAATCAAGGTAGGTCTGGGGTTGAGTGGAAGGGGCGGTAGATCAGCCCAGAAAGATCAACTGCGTGAGCCGAAGGCCGTGAGGCCTCGGGTAGTTCGGCAGCAGGTCGAAGTGCCGATCTCGACGTCGTTTATCATCTCAGACATCCTTTACCCGGCGGCTTACGCCGGCTCGGCTCACAAGGCTCGAGGGAGAGACTTTCGGCCCTGTTCAGCGGGCGGAACCCGGTTTAAGGAACCAACGCCGCGATTTCCTTCGCGCTGAGAGCACGCTGGAAGATGGCGAATTCGTCAAGACGGCCTTCCCAGTTGGCGGAATTGTCGCTGCGGCCTCCGATGAAGAAGTCTTGTACGCGCGAGTTGGCGATTGGTTCGATCGTGCCTTCGACATCCAGCTTGCCATCGACGTAGATCTGAACCGAGGTTCCGTCGCGAACCACTGCAACATGATGCCACTGCCAACGTTTGATTTCAGACTGACCAACGATAGCCGACGAGTCATCGGTTCCCTGCAGAAGCATCAGGCGACCAGGATTCGTCTTGCCACCGAGTCCAAAGTGAACGCCGTATGAGTTCAATCCATGGTTTCGATCACGCGACCAAATCCAGCCAGTGACGTCGCGAGCGTCGTTGGGAAGCCCGTTCCAAATCCAGCCCGCGATGGTGTATGTGTTGGAGAACTTGTCCATTCGAGCATGTACGCGACCGCCAACAAACATGGCCGCGCGGTTGGTTTGGTTCTTGCAGAATGCGTTGGAGTGCGGACCTTCCAGATAGAACGTTACGTGTGGTTCGTAAGTCGCGTGATGATTGTTGCCGCTGGAATCGACTGCAATCGGCCCGGCCAATTCGTTCAGTCGCCACCAAGCATGGGGCTTCAGGACAGCCATCGCTTCGGCAGCAGCACCACGACTTAATCCTGTCGAACGTCGCGCCTTCCCAGAGACTTGTTCGAGCAACCCGATGCAGGCTTCGGCAATCTTCGGTTCGGCCTGAACCTCAAGCCCCGCCGACCGTGCCGCCCAGGTGTTGTAGCCTCCAAAAAGGTGTTGTTCTGGCGGAGGGATATAGCCGTCTCCGCCGTTCGCGAGTTCGATAACCATGTTGTGAGGTAGCGGGCTGGCGGCTTTGATCTTCAGGCCGGTAATGGCGTAGGTTTCGCAGGGGGTTGTGGCAATTCCGATATCGCCGATTCGCAAAGCCTGCACAACGATTTCAGTTTCCTGAAGCTCATGAAGCAGCACTTGTTCGCGAGCGTAGATTTCCGGTTGAGTCTCCGGCAGTCGGTCACCCATCTCGGCAACGATTGTCTTCGCCCAAGCGAGTCGTTGCTGATTTGGAACGCGGTACTTCATCTTCAAACGGCGCTCGACCATCGCGACATCGACGTCTGATCGATATTCAATGCCCTCGTAAACCCTAGCCGTGATATCCACCAATCCGGTCGCATATTGCCGGATGGTTTGCTTTGGATCCCAGTTGTCTGGCTTGGTGTAATCACGCCGCCAGATGTCACCGCTGCACCCATGCGACATGATGCCCACAAACGCGCTGCCCGGTGCGATGTGGTCTCGTAGGTCGTTGCAGAAGTGCCCAAAGTAGTCAGCGCTGATATCGCGATCGCTGAAGTAGTGCATTGAGAAGTTGGCCAGAACCGCAATTGGTTTGCCAGTCTTCGATCGAAACGAGATGAGCGACAGGTCAGGATCTTCCGGGCCAGATTCCCCGGTGACGTTGTCCAGGTTTCGAGCCGCGTGCATTGTTGCTCGCACGGTTTTATTGCCGAATGGGTCTTCGCCGATGCGGTCGGGACGCCTGATCCATCGACGCAGTGCTGTGAAGTCGGCGGCGTTCCCTTTTCCAAATCCGACTTCCGCTGGTTTCATTTCAGCGAGTGCTGTGACGATCGATTCGGCGAGTTTCTCTTTGATGAACGGCACATAGTTGAGATCTGCATCAGTTCCGAGCGCGGCCATGCTGGATGGAGCCGAGTGGGCGTGGGTCGCTGAGATCAGCATGTGGTCTGCGGGAACACCGGTTCGCTTCGAAGCGAGTTGTTTTGTTTCATCCAGCAGCGATTTCGGCATCATGCAGCTATCGGCCACGACAATCACGAGAGTGGTTTTGCCATCCGACACAGCCAGCGACCGAGCACTAATCCGCGTGTTGATCTTGTCGACGGTGCGACTGCGCATGCCGCCGTTAACGATCACCGGAAGTTTCGGCGGTGTGATGTCTGTGACTGCCGCACCTGCTTTGAGCTCAGCCCATGACACAACCGGCATAAGGCCGAACAAGACGGCTAACTGAAATACATTCCGCATTTGCTGATTCCTGCGTGCAGTGGACGCGACATCGTGGTTCTATTCAGGATGCCAATTTCGCCTTTGAATTTCCACGCGAATGGCCCAGTGACGAAAAGCGAGAGATTTCACTTGTACGGAAACTGTATCACAGTAATGATACAGTTGAACTGTGAGGCATCTGCGTGCAAATTGAAATTACACTCCAGGACGGTGTGCCGATTTACCGGCAAATCGTCAATCAGGTGAAATACCAAATCGCGTCCGGTCGCTTAAAGACGGACGAAGAACTACCCGCCATTCGCGCGTTGGCTCAGCGGCTTTCGATTACGCCGAATACGGTTGTGAAGGCGTACAGCACGCTGCAGAACGAAGGCCTTGTCTACAAGAAGCAGGGCGCCGGCACTTATGTGGCGGACACGAAGTCGCCGCTCGCGAAGAAAGAACAGCGTCGCATTCTGACTCAGCGAGCAGACGCGTTATTGGCGGAAGCCAGTCAGTTCGGGTTCTCATTTGAAGAGACTGTCGAGTTGCTGAAAAAACGGCAGGCGGCAATTGGCGACAGCAAGAAGAAGGGGCGAACGACATGAGCGATCACGTGGTTGAAGTGAGGAACCTGTCGCGAACTTTTGGAACGACAACGGCCTTGGATTCGGTAAGCCTCGACGTCAAACCGGGAATGGTCTACGGGCTGGTCGGAGCCAACGGTCAGGGCAAGACAACGCTCATGCGACACCTGCTCGGTCTGCTTCGTGCGCAGGAAGGGACCGTTCGCGTGTTCGGGCTCGAGCCGGTTCGTGATGCGGTTCAGGTTCTGCAGCGTATTGGCTATCTGTCAGAACATCGTGAGATGCCAGACTGGATGCGGATTGATGAACTCATGCGGTACACCGCTGCGTTCCATCCGAATTGGGATCAGGGTTACGCGGATGAACTGATCAAAACCTTTGGGCTTGATGGTTCGAAGAAGCTCAAGGACCTCTCCAAAGGCATGCGAGCGCAGGTTGGGTTGATTGCAGCGGTGTCGCACAAGCCTGACCTCTTGCTGTTGGATGAGCCTTCGACGGGACTTGATGCCGTTGTCCGGAAAGACATCCTGAACGAGATAATTCGAGCTGTCGCTGATGACGGACGAACAGCGATTTTCTCGTCGCACCTGCTGGACGAAGTCGAACAAATGTCGGACTACGTTTTGATGATTGACGGCGGGAAGATGGTTTTGCATGGAACGCTGGATGAACTCCAGGCGCAGCATACTGTCCTGTCTGTCCAATTCGACCAACCGCGCGAAGAGTTGGTTCAGGTAGACGGAGTTCTTTCGGTAGAACGACTTGGTCAGACTTGGACGCTTACGTGTAACGGTGCCAAAGGATCTGTCCAGCGATGGGCAGAAGAATCAGGTGGCGAAGTGACGTCGAGTCGAAGTGCATCGCTGCAGGAAATCTTCGTAGCGCATGTTGGTCGCGACCGTGTTCTTGCGGAGGCAGCAGAATGAAGACGCCAACACAAGCTGTGATCTGGGAAAACTGGAAGACCTGTTACAAAGAGCTTGCGTTATCGATGGCTGGTTCCGTCGGGATTGTGCTGCTGATGCGAGGGCTGATTGCTGCAGCCAACAAAGATGGCGGGTTGGACGTGGTTCGGGGTTTGGTCACGCTCATCATCATGTGCACCAGCATGTGTTCGATGTTTTGGATGCGAGAGCTCAGTAGCGAAGGGCACGCCTACACATTTCGGCTTGGATTCATTCGTCCAATATCCACGAAGCAACTGGTGTTGATTCGACTAACCTACGCCGTGGCCGGCGCGGTTCTTTCATTTGTTGTTCCGAACGCCATCTTCATGGTTTTCGCAGGCTACATGCCGTTGGTTGGTCCGTCGCTGATTGTGGCGACCGCGGTGACTTGCCTTATCGCTGCAACGTGGATTCCGACAACAGCGGTCGAAAGAATGATCGCTGTGGTTTTGGTTGTCGCCGGTGTGGGGATATTTCTGGCGCAACTTCACCAATCGAGTGACGCGACAGATCCTTACGTACTGGCAATCGCGAAGCCAGGCTACTTTCAGCTCGGTTGGAGATCCATCACGGTTCTCGTCGGAACAATGGTCGCCGCGATATTCCTGACGATTAGGGCGGTCGATCGTCAGCGGCATGGTGACGACGTCACCATGGTTGGGCTGACGTCCGGACTGTTTGCAGCTCGTGCGGTTTCACGAAAAGCGACAACCGCGTTTTCAACACCAACCATCGCGCAGCTTTGGTTCGAATTGCGTCGGTGTGCTCCGCGCGTTCTTGCACTAGCGGCGATCGCTCCGGTGTCTGTTTACGTGATGGCTCGGTGGGCGCTGTGGATGCATGCAAAAAACGTTGGGGAGTATTCTACGGCCTGGGAAGGCGCACCCGTTTTATGGGGGCTCGCGCTGATTGTCAGTCCAATGGTCTACCAACTGTTGGCGGTTGATGCGGTGTTGGGTTTGCGAACCCGTGAGAACGTGGTTCGGTTCTCAGCCTTTGATGCAACTCGGGCAATGTCCACACAGCGATTGGTGATGATCAAAATGCTGGCCAGCGGATTCTGTTCGCTGGTCGCTTGGTTATGGATGTGGGGTGCTGCGGTTCTCTACGTGTTTATGGCCGAAGGCGGTTCTGTGTGGCCACGAGTTACCAAGGCGGCAGAACAGCTTGGAGATGTGCCAGCTTTGTGGTGGCTGGGTGCCATGGTTTGTGTGCTGATGGGATTCGTGGCGCTGACCGGTAGTCTCATGACATTTGGCATGTTGCTGCCGCTTTACGCCAAGCGATTCATGGTGCTGTTCTTCTTTTGCTACGCACACATCGGATTGGCATTTCTTGACAAGCAGATGGAATGGAACCTGGAATCATTCTGGACCGCGTACGGTTACTTTGTCGCTGCGGCGGTCGCAGCGGCTTCGATCTACGTTATTTTTCGAGCATTATCAGACGGCTCCATCGGACCACGAGTGTTCACGGCGACGCTTTGTCTCTGGATTGGATCCGTGGTCTGCTGTCTTGCCGTGGCATCAAAAGCTCCGCCAATTGATTTGGTTCCGACAGCAGTTCTGACAATGGCTGCCGCCGGACTACTAGTTCCGCTCGCCGCAACCGTGACCGCGCCGATGGCATTGAGTGCGTGGCGACATCAGAAGTAGTTCACGCAGTTCCATTCTCCAACGCCACACCCAAGCCGTCTGCGAGGCGGTTCACGTAGGCGTAGTAGCTGATGACTTCGACAATGTGGAGAACGTCAAGATCGGTGAACCCAACTGCGCGTAGTGAGCCGACGTCAGCTTCGGTCATCTCGGCGGGAGAGCGAGTGAGCTTCAAAGCGTATCGCAGCATGGCGAGTCGGCGATCGTCGAGGCCAGCGGATTCGAAATTGGTCTCGATCGAATGAGCCAGCTGTTCGTCCTTCAGCAATCGACGCAGACCGCGTCGGTGATGGCTGAGTCAGTAGTTGCAACCGTTCTCCTTGCTGACGACTACGGCAATCATCTCGCGATCGACCTTGGGTAGCGTTTCGGTTCCCTTCATCGATTGCAGGTACAGGTCGAGATGTGCTTGCAGGCTACCGGCGTCCAGGGAATGCACGGCCAGGATGTTGTCGACTTTGCCCGACGTAGGATCGGCCACCTTCGGCTTCAACGCCGCTAGTTCACCAAGCCATTCTGATTCGTCGATTGTTTTGATCCATGCCATGGGATAACTCCTCAAGATCAGGCTGCATTGAATTCGCTATCATACCGACTGAACTTCGAGAACAACTGCCGCACAGCTGTAATGCGATGCCGTGTTCTCAGTGAATTTGGCAGGACGAGTCCAGTGACCACCGACTACGCAATCAAGATGGCCACCGCAGCCAAAGCCGCATCGCGCGAACTGCTAACGGTGAGTGGTGAGGCCAAATCGGTTTGGCTTACGAAGGTCGCTCAGGCTCTGCGAGCCCGTTGTGACGAGGTTGTGTTCGCCAATCTGAAGGATGTTGAACGGGCTGAAGATGCTCAGTTGTCTTCTTCCATGGTCGATCGGTTGACGCTGACGAAAGAACGCATCGATGCAATTGCAGATGCTGTTGAAGAGATCCGAGGGCTGAACGATCCGGTTGGCGAAGTCATCGAAGGCAGTGTCCGGCCGAATGGGCTGCGTGTGTCTCGAGTTCGAGTGCCCCTTGGTGTTGTGTTCTTTATCTACGAATCGCGACCCAACGTCACGATCGATGCCGCCGCGCTTTGTGTGAAGAGTGGCAATGCTGTGATTCTTCGCGGTGGAAAAGAAGCAGCTCATACGAACAAGGTGCTGCATGCCTTGCTAGTGGATTGCCTGAGTGAATCCGGGCTTCCAGCCGGGGCAGTTCAATTCGTTGACCGGCCAGAACGCGAACTGGTTGGTTCGTTCTTGGCGCAGGCGAGCCTGATCGACGTTGCCATTCCGCGTGGTGGTCGTGGTTTGATCGAACGTGTTTCGGCCGATGCCACCATGCCCGTCATTCGGCACTTTGACGGGATTTGTCACGTGTATGTCGATGAGTTCGCTGATCTGGCCAAGGCAGAAGACATCGTTATGAATAGTAAGTGCCAACGACCTGGAGTCTGCAATGCTGCGGAATCGCTCTTGATCCATACCGCCGTTGCGAAAGATCTACTCCCGTCTCTTTCCAGTCGGTTGCTGAATGCTGGCGTTGAACTGCGTGGCTGTGAAAAGTGCTGCCAGATGGTTCAAAAGTTCAGTCCGGCTTCACAGCAGGACTACGCAACGGAGTATTTAGACTTGGTTCTGTCTGTTCGAGTCGTCGATTCTTTCGAGCAGGCAGTCGATCACATACAGAAGTTTGGTTCTGGCCATACTGAGGCGATTGTCACGGAGAATGTGTCTTTTGCCCGACGTTTCACGACGGTTGTGGATGCGTCGGCGGTCGTGGTGAACGCGAGTACGCGGTTCAATGACGGCGGAGAGTTGGGTTTGGGAGCCGAAATTGGCATCAGTACGGATAAATTTCACGCTCGGGGTCCATGTGGACTGCGTGAACTGACGAGCTACAAGTACATTGTCGAAGGTTCTGGCCAAACTCGCTGAGACCAAGCTTGGCGATGTCCGCCTCATGCTGATCGTCGAGTAGGTTTTTGGCGTGAAGAATCGTCCCAAGGGCAGCGGTTAGCCCCAGATAAGCGAATTCGGTCAGAATGGCTGGTTTTTCCGGTTTTTTCGTCCGAAGACGGCGTGGAAACCAGAGACGAACACGGCTATGATGTCCCGCTTCCAAAAATGGGCTCAGTCGGCCCGTCGGAAAATGGAACGAAGAAATGCCTAAGCAAAAAACACATAAGGGTATGGCCAAGCGGTTCAAACTGACCGCGAAGGGTAAGGCCAAGCACCGCAGTGCTTACCGTGGCCACCTGTTGAGCCATAAGTCCGGCAAGAAGAAGCGTGGTCTGCGACAGGACGGCGTGATTGAAGGTACTGTCGCCAAGACCATCGCCGACGCCCTGCGTCCAGGTGCATAGTCTGCAATAACGACGGACGGCTCGGGATGATGGTTTCCGAGACGCCAGATTGAAACAGCGTTGCCCTGAATCCGGGGCACACAGATTTGGTAAAGAGTCATGAGAGTTCGTTACGGAAAGGCCCGAGCACGGGCGAAGAAACGACTATTTCGAGAAGCCCGCGGTAACGTCGGTGGCCGAAGTAAGCTGCTACGAACAGTCAAAGAGACTGTCGTTCGGTCGCGTGCTTACGCTTATCGTGACCGTCGCGTTCGAAAGCGTGACTTCCGTCGTCTGTGGATCACTCGAATCACAGCGGCCTGCCGTGAACGTGGCACGTCCTACTCTGCGTTCATCTGCGGCCTGAAGAAGGCGAACGTCGAACTCAATCGAAAGATGCTGAGTGAAATTGCAATTCACTCACCAGAGATGTTCGACAAGATCGTTGATCTCTCCAAGGCCTAGACACCGGGACAACAGCCTGTGCGTCAACTGACCGCAGGCTATCGTTCTCAAGCCGAATTCGCCAAAGTGCATCAGCACAACGGTGACTTCGGCTTGTTTCGTTTGAACACCCCGAGTGTCGGCTTCCCCAACTACTCCAACATCAGAAGTTCAGGCTATGGACCTGCTAACCGCATTCGAACAATTCGAAAACGACGCGATCGCCGCAATTGATGCAGCGACTTCCGCTGACGCACTCGAAGAAGCACGCATCACGTTCCTTGGCAAGAAGAAGGGCCGAATGCGTGATCTGCAGGCAGGAATGAAGAACGCGACGCCGGAGCAGCGACCGGTTGTTGGTAAGCGATTCAACGAAGCCAAAAACAAAGTTCAGGCTCACTTCGACGCTCGCAAGGCGACCCTAGACAAGCCGAAAGCCGTAGCCGAAGGTCTTGATGTCACTCTGCCCGGAAAGCAGTATCGACTCGGGCGTCGCCACCCGCTGACGCAGACCCTTGATACGTTCAAAGATCTCATGGGGCGGTTCGGGTTTACTGTCGTTGATGGTCGAGAGCTCGAAGACGAACACCACAACTTCAACGCTTTAAACATCCCCGAAGATCACCCCGCGCGGGATCCGTTGGACAACTTCTATCTTGCGGCTGCTCAGACGGCAGCTGGCGGGCCCATGTTGCTGCGAAGCCAAACGTCAACGGTTCAGATTCGGCAAATGGAGAAGACGCCGCCACCGGTTCGAATTGTATCGCTGGGCCGCGTTTACAGGCCGGATACGTGGGACGCGACACACTCGCCGATGTTCCACCAGATGGAAGGGTTGATGGTTGGCGAGTCCGTCAACATGGCTGAACTAAAGAGCGTGCTTTCGATGTTTGCTCGCGGTTACCTTGGCGAAGATGTCGAGATTCGGTTTCGTCCATCCTTCTTTCCGTTCACCGAACCAAGCGTCGAAGTGGATATGAAGTGGGGCGACACGTGGCTCGAAATCGGCGGAGCCGGAATGGTCGATCCAAACGTGTTCAAAGCCGTTGGCTACGATTCTGAGAAGGTCACTGGCTTCGCTTTCGGACTTGGTGTCGAACGTTTCTGCATGAAACGTCACGAGATCACCGACATCCGTCGCTTCTATGAAAACGACGTGCGCTTCCTCTCCCAGTTCTAGACCACCTCCCAGTTGAATCGGGTTGCGGCGCAGGCGCTCGGGTGTCGGCACGAAGATTGGTCCGTACTTGTGGGCCTCGGAGCGTCAAGCAGAGTGCTTGGTGATTCTCGTTCTCTACGGCTTTCGCCAAACGAGGCCGCAAGTGTCGGCGAGATGAAGCTCTCGTCGAGGATGCCAAACGAAAAAGCCCGGCGTGTCGAATGATCGACAGCCGGGCAGCGTTCCACTTCGTGTGAGCCAGAAGAAACGAGTGGTGTAGTTATAAAGTCGAGTAGAACTCGGTGGTGTGAAAAGCAGTACTTGGTCGTATTCGCATTAGTATCTTCGTCGGCCGTGCGGCCACATATTCAACGGGACAGAATCCTTAGTTGATGACGCCGGCAGCAGCTTCTTCGTAAGCGGTTCGATCGTTGAACATCTGCTGAGCTTCAGTCGTCGCGTTGTGCCGGATGAATCCGGTTCCGTTTGACGCATTCTGTGTCTGGCTCTGGGTTTGAGTTTGCGTCTGGCAACCACAGCTGTTGGCCGGGGCTTGGGTACCGCATGAGCTGCAACCGTTTTGCCCACATGAGTTACACGCAGTGTTGTTGGCGAGAGACATTCCCTGGGCACATGCGTTGCAACTGTTTTGACCACACGAGCCATCGAGGCAACCGCCGTTGCGAGCCATCCGGCGGCGTGCTCGTGGTCGAAGACGTTGACGTAGGTTGGTGCGTCGTGGAGCCCGTGTGATCCATTCCGACCAACCGGCTCGCCGCCCACCGCCAAGTCCGCAGCCTCCGTCGTCACATGCACCGTCGTCACATGCACCGGTGTCGCATCCACCGTCACAATCACCGTTGCCACATGTGTTGCAGCCGCCACAACTTCCACAGCTGCCAAACAATCCACTCAGGCAGCAACCTTGCTTGTCGCAGTGAGGACATCGTGGGTCTTCTGCAATTGGGTAGTAGGCCGGGCCGTGTTGAGAGTTCCAATTGTTGAGAGCATACGGTCGGTAGTCCACTCGCATTCCGTTTGCCGGTCGAGCGAACAAGCGTCCGAAGCCGCGTGGTCGGAACGTATCCGGAGCATAGCAGCGTTCGGCCTGCGTTCGGCCTGCTGCTCGTGGTCGGAACCAGCCCGTGTAGTTGTAAGTT
>JBGCDN010000096.1:0-2807 GCA_045105495.1 Planctomycetaceae bacterium | reverse complement strand
GATGTTGGCCCCGCTGCAGAAGCGACATCACTGATGTTTCCAATAACGTCGGTAACAACTTTGGGTAGGGAAACTCGAACCTCAGACGAGGTTGATCAACATTTCAAAGCCCGTCATGCAGACGATCGATTTACGAAGGTCGTGGCCGATCCCAACATTGGTCTCAGCGGAGTCCGTGGACAGTTCGACGTCATTGTCTCTCGTCCTGTTCAGCCCGCCCTGCCAGCGGCCGCACCGTACTACGCTCCTGAGTTTCATAGTCGAATTGCTAAGCGGCTGACTGCAGGTGGATTGTTTTGCCAGAGCTTCAACCAAACGGACTTCGGTTCTGCTCCGCTGCATCGCGTCCTGGCTTCAATGCGTAAAAGCTTCAAATCAGTTTCGGCCATTCAGGTCAATGGCGCGGAACTGCTGATCATTGCAACCAACGGTGAAACGGTGATCCGACCAGGCCTCGCACAGCGAACCAGTCGTGGCCACGTTCGCCGGATTCTTGCTGAACTGGGTTGGGACTGGTCCCGCGTCTTCCAGCTTGCGTCTCTGGATCTCGAATCGACTGAGGCGATCGCTGCCAGCAGTCCTGGTATGAACACCGCCTCAAATGCAGCCTTTCTCTGGGGCCTGCCGCTGGAAACGATGAGCTGGAAGAACAAAGCCGCAGAACTGCAAGCCACCATCGCGCCTTATGAGCGTTCGGTCTTAACCCAATTGGCGGAAGACGAATATCGCCACGAAGCAGCGCGTCGAATAAAGGAAGTTGGACAGGAAGCCGAGATCCTGTTTGGCTTCCCGGATGAACCATGGATGTATCGGAAGTCGCTGCGGACTCGGATGGAACAGCATTCCAGGCCACCGCAGGAAGTCGTTGAACGTGGATCTGTCAAACGGAAACCACACCCGGTCGATCAATATCGGATCGATTATTTCCAGAGTCTGTCGAGAGCCGTGAAGGCCGGCGGTCGCGATGAACAGGCGATCGTGCAGTTAACTCAGTTCACAACTCCCATCGAACCACTGGTAAGCTACTTCGCCAACCATGAACTTGTCCGGATACTAGAAGCCAGCGAACTATCACCAGCGACTGAGTTCCAGCATCGTCTGCACACAATCTACTTTGTACCCGGTCAGACACGTTCAGTCCGCGAAGTCGTTGCGGCAATGAACCTACTTGTTGATCATCCCGAGATTGTTGCTGATCCCGCCGCTCGTTGGGACCAGATGAACTCACTGTTCCAAATCTTGATGGGCCGCTGGGCCGCTCGCCGCGACATCCCACCCCGCTCTTCGCACGTCGCATTGAACGACATTGAGAAGTCGCTTTTGGCTATCGAATCCAGTCTGAAAGCAATGGATGAGTGGCGAACCGAAGCAGCCATCGATGTGGATCTTTGCGAAAACCGAGAAGTCTTCCTCCGCCGCCGTTTAGAACGACCACTCCGTCGCTACCAGGAAGAGCTACTCCCGCACCACTACAAGAACGGCGATCAAAAAGTCGCCGACGACGAAGTAGTCGATCAGTTCCGCTATCTGGGCAACTAGAGCAGACCGACGCACCGGCAAAAAACGCGTACTCCCTCCTCTTGTTGAAGAGGCTACCGCGCCCGAACGGTCGAACTCGATCTGGCTGAGATGGGAGCGGTTGGAACCGGCATCGTCACCGACGTGACCGATTGTCCCGAGATCCAGCCCGGCAAAGGTCAGGTCATCACGGCCACGTTCCGTCATCCGCCATCGACCGATGTGCTGGATGTCACCTTCGTCGATGAATCGACGTGGGAAGGCAGAATTAGGAAGGAAGAAGGCGGAACCATTGCCGCAGATTCCTCCTTCACCCTTCCTCCCTCCTCCTTGGGGGTCACCGACAACCACACTTCCGACCCTGTCCAGTGAGACACGGCAACTTTCTATGCTCTGTGTTGGTGAGCCTTATGCCTCGGCGGAAACGGGGTGCGACGGGTGGGTATGTCTTTCATGTGCTTAATCGAGCGACGGCTCGGCAACGCATCTTTGACGACGATGGTGACTACGCCGCGTTCGAACGTGTCATGGTCGAAACGCTGGACCGTATCCCGGTTCGATTGCTCTCGTACTGCATCATGCCGAATCACTGGCATCTGGTGCTGTGGCCGAAACGCGGAGCGGACAACGATCTGTCTGAGTTCATGCGGTTGCTGACCGTCACGCGTGCGCAGAGATGGCATACCGCTTATGGAACCGCCGGAACCGGTCCGCTGTATCAGGGGCGGTTCAAGTCGTTTCCCATTCAGGGCGACAATCACTTCCTCACCGTTTGTCGATACGTCGAACAGAATGCTCTGCGTGCCGCCATGGTTCCCACTGCACAGCAGTGGCGGTGGTCCAGCCTTTGGCATCGAACCAACAAGAGCGAAACCATGCCGCTCTCGAAGTAGCCCGTCGATATCTCCAGGCAGTGGAAGCGGATGGTGAATTCGGTTCAAACGGAAAGCGAACTGGAAGCGAGCCGTCGAGCCATCAAGCGCGGACGTCCGCTTGGCGACGATAAGTGGGTGGCCAAGACTGCGGCGAGGTTGGAATTGGAATCGACTTTGCGGCCGAGGGGGAGACTGCGGAAAGAGGGAAGGGAATGAGCCGCGATTGCCTGTTGAACAAGCTCGCTGAGCTACAGCTTTGCTAATACTTCGCGAGCGGCCGCGATTGTGTCGTCGATCAGGCCTTTGGTGTGTGCCGCTGAAACGAAGTTGGCTTCGAATTGGCTACATGGCAGGTAGAAACCGCGTTCCAGCATGCCGTGGAAATAGGTTGCGAATCGCTTGGTGTTGTTCTTC
>JBGCDN010000095.1:0-4901 GCA_045105495.1 Planctomycetaceae bacterium | reverse complement strand
AAATCGCTCCTACACAAACGCAGCAGCGGGCAAGCGTCTATTTAGTCAGCAACCGGATCAGTTCTGCGATTCTTAAAACCACAACCAGGCAGGCTCAAACCATGGTTGAACATCTAAGCCGTATCGAAACGCTTTGGTCTGTCGTTCGAACAGCTCACGGTGAAGAAGTCGATGCCGCAATGCAGGCTCGTGAGCAGCTTTTTGAACGCTACAACGGAGCCGTCAGACGTTACCTGCTGGCAGCACTCCGTAACGAAGATGCCGCTGATGAAGTGTTTCAGGAGTTCTCTCTGCGATTTGTGCGAGGAGACTTTGGCAACGTCGACCCATCCAAGGGACGGTTTAGAAGCTTCCTAAAAACCGTCGTCTATCACTTGTTGATCGACTACCAACGACGAAAGAAGCGAGGCCGTCGAGAACAAGCCTTCGCGCACGAGCCGGAAACCGATGGTTCCCAACCTGATTCGGCGGACGACGAAGCCTTTGTTCGCAACTGGCGAGACGGCTTGCTGGAACGCGTTTGGAACGGGCTGCAGACGTTGGAAGATTCGTCCGGCAAACCCCACCACACAGTTCTGCAGCTTCGAGTAGCCAACGCTGATCTCAGTTCAACCGACCTTGCAGTCGTGCTCTCAGAAAAACTGGGGCGTGAAGTCAATTCCGGCCACACTCGAGTTCTACTACATCGCGCACGAGATCAGTTTGCGGAGCTCATGCTGGCTGAAGTAGCTGAGACGCTGGAACACGCAACCCCGGAAGCACTGGAAGAAGAACTCATCGACTTGAACCTGTTTCACTACTGCAAGCACCTGCTCCGAAAGGAGTGAGATGTTTCGAACCATCGGCATCGTGATCGATTTGCAGTCGGCGGGTTTTCCTGACGACGAACATTAGTTCTACTTCCGACTGACGAATATTTACTCAGCGGAAGCAGACATGGATCGCCAACGACTTCTTGATCGGTTCCTTCAGTACGTAAAAATCGACACCACAGCTGTCGAAGACAGTGGCCAGTACCCAAGCAGTCCGGGGCAACTTGAATTGGGGAAGTTGCTGGTCGAACAGATGCAGGCCATGGGCATTGCTGATGCCACTCAGAACGAATACGGCATCGTGATGGGAACCGTTCCTGGCAACGTGGAGAACGCACCAGTCGTTTGCTTCAACTCGCACGTTGATACTTCTCCGGAAACGACCGGGAAAAACGTTAAGCCGAACGTCATTGAGAACTTCGATGGCAACGACATCACACTGCCTGGTGATCCATCGAAGATCATCACCGCTGCGACCTGCAAGGAATTACCGGACGCAAAAGGCAAAACCATCATCACTACCGATGGCACGACGCTGCTTGGTGGTGATGATAAAGCTGGTGTTGCCATCATCATGGAATTGGCCAACCACTTAATCGAGAACCCGGATACTCCTCGCGGAGATGTGCGACTGCTCTTCACTTGTGACGAAGAAATTGGGCACGGTGTTGATCATGTCGATATCGACAAGGTCAACGCGACGGTCTGTTACAACTTTGACAGTGGCGAACAGAACAAGGTGGATAGCGAAACATTTTCGGCCGACATGGCCCAGGTCACATTCCGCGGAGTGAACATTCACCCGGCCATCGCGAAAGACAAGATGGTCAACTCGATGCGTGCGGCCGGACATTTCCTTGCTCGTATGCCGGCCGATCTCTCCCCGGAGAGAACCGAAGGTCGTGAGGGATTCCTGCATCCTTATGTTCTCGACGGCGGTGTTGCAGAAACCACACTGAAGGTTCTTCTTCGCGACTTCGATTCCAACAAGCTATCCGATTACGCTGAAATACTGACGAACCTTGCTAAAGAAGTGGAAGTCGACTGCCCCGAAACTTCGATCGACATCGAGATCATTCGCCAGTATCGGAACATGGCCGATGGACTGGTCAACGAACCTCGTGCAGTGGCGATCGCTTTGAAGGCTCATGAGGCATTGGGGCGGACTCCAGAACAAACAATCGTTCGCGGTGGAACTGATGGTTCTCGACTAACGGAACTCGGCTTGCCGACACCCAATCTCTCATCAGGCCAACACAATATCCACTCGCCATTGGAGTGGGCATGTCTGGACGAGATGTACGCGGCCTGCGAAGTCGGTGTGGAAATCGTGAAGCTCTGGAGCAACGAGAACTAGCTCGAACTGAGTAACCTCGAGTCATTCGCAACGTGTTCGGTTTCAAACGAGATTCTTATGAATCGTCTTTCGAGCTTACTTGTCCTTCTTCTCTGCAGCCATGTCGTCGCAGCGGAGAAACCGAACGTCGTAGTGATCCTTGTGGATGACATGGGATACGGCGATCCAGGCTGCTTCAATCCGAAGTCCAAAATCCCGACACCTAACATCGATCAGCTGGCTCGCGACGGCATGCGTTTCACTGACGCGCATGCTTCTGGACCATTGTGCCATGTTTCTCGCTACGGCCTGATCACGGGACGCTATCCCTGGCGAACGAACGTGGGTCAATGGTCGAAGCGTGCGGTAATTGAACCGAACCGAATGACGTTGCCGTCGTTGATGAATTCACAGGGCTACCGTACAGCGATGGTTGGAAAGTGGCACCTCGGCTTTAACGAAAACGGCTACGACAAACCGCTGCCCGGTGGCCCTGTCGACTGCGGCTTCGATTCGTTCTTTGGAATTCGAGCGTCCACAGATATCCCACCGTACTTTTACATTCGAAACAACAAAGCGGTCGAACCACCGACAAACAACATCGAAGCGAGAAGCACCAACGGATGGTCTCCCATTCAGGGAGAATTCTGGCGAGCCGGTGGTATCGCTCCGAACCTCAACCTGAAGGACGTGCTACCCCGATTCACTGAAGAGGCGATCGACGTTATTCACGATCAGAAGCGCGACCGCGCGGCGCGGCCGTTGATGATGTATCTCGCATATCCCGCGCCGCATACGCCATGGCTGCCCGCACCGGAGTTCGACGGAAAAAGCAAAGCTGGCATGTACGGCGACTTTCTGGTGATGGTCGACGCGATGATTGGTCGAGTTCTCAAGACGCTTGACGAAAATGGAATGAGAGAAAACACGATTGTTGTGTTCTCATCTGACAACGGACCTGTTTGGTACGAAAACGATGTTCAACGGTTTGGCCACGATTCGTCTGGCGGGCTGCGTGGAATGAAGGCCGATGCGTGGGAAGCTGGTCACCGTATGCCGTTCATCGTGCGGTGGCCTGGCACAGTGCAGCCCGGTTCAACTTCGAACCACCTGATTTGCTTTACCGACTTGATGGCCACATTCGCAGACTTGGTTAACTATCAACTGCCACCCGACGCCGCGCCGGATAGCTTTAGCTTCTTAAACGTGTTGCATGGAAGTCAGTCGGACAACGAACCCGTTCGTCCGCACTTGATGACCAAAGCAGGAGGCTTCTTCGCCCTGCGCGTTGGCGACTGGAAGCTGATTGACGGTCTTGGTTCGGGTGGATTCTCAAAACCTCGGCGTGTCAAAGCCACGCAGAATGGCCCCAAGGTCCAGCTCTACAATCTTAAGAACGACATCGGTGAGACTACTAACCTGGCGCTGGAAGAACCGGCTCGAGTCAAAGAAATGCTGCGGCTACTTCGTCAGCTAAAGAACACCCGTTCGACTCGACCGTAAGGAACTTCCAGTTTCGTTGAACGAACTACTGCGGTGCCTGCACTCCGTTCACGAGGAAGAAGCCAGTGGTTCTTCCAGACGGCACAAACACTGGTGTCGATGCACCGCTCACAAGGTTGTTTACGGTTCCAATCAGGTTCACGTCGCCGGTAATCGTTTCGAAGATAAACCCGCGATCTGACAGACCACCAAGGTTGGCGAACTCCAGTTCGTTCCCATTAATCTCAACACGCGTTGGGCCTGCAATCGATTCGAACAAGACAGCCGTCGCTCCATCAAACGCGTCGATGATGACATTGTTGTACAGCCCCAGTGTCGCCGACCCAGCGATGTTGAAGCCCATTCCGAGTCCACGGTCGCCGTCGAAGGTGATGGTATTCTGGCTGAACAACAATTCGGATGGACCACCCGTTGCGACGTTAATCGCATTTACCGAAGTGCCGGACGTCTCAAAGATGTTGTTGAATACCGTCGCCTGAGCGAGTTCAGTGGTTGACGTGGTGCGGAAATCCAGAAGCGTTACGTCATCGCCGGTTGACGTAATTTCATTCCCTGCGAACTGCAGAACCATTCGGTTGGTTGAGCTGATATCAAACACACTGGCATTGCTTGCGCCCGTATTGAAAATGCTGGTATCGATGCCAAGCGTAACTTCACTATCGCCTGTACCGCGAGCAATCAACGGAATGTCGGTTCCGTCCATCGTGACACTTCGAAGCAGCCAGTTGTAGGTGTCGTCTTCGGCCGCCTGCAAACTCACTCCGGAAACGTTGTCGGAGAAGTTCGTACCGATGAAGTCCACGATCCGAACGTTGTTCAGATTGGCAGCAGCAATAAGAGAGTCGTTAATGCTGCCATTCCAAATCGTAATCTGATCAGCATCGGTGGCCGAGATGGCGGTCGCATTTTCATTGAACACCACATCACGCATCCCAAACGTGCCTGCATTCTCAAGAATCACGCCCGTAGTGGCTCCGTTGATGAAGCCGCCAGAATCGGTGACGTCTGCAATTCCATTCACGACAAAGTCGCCCGAGTGATCCTTCAGCCGAATACCAAATGCTGCATTCGTTGAAGACAGACTGGTAAGCGACACCGTTGTCTCAGCATCTTCGATATCGAAGGCCGAGCCATCCTCAACAGCGACATTACCGTCCAGAATTCTTATCGTGCCGGCCGACCTTGCGACCACGCCGGCTCCATCTTGAGCATCGATATCGAGGTTAATAAAACCTGTCACGCCTGTGTTG
>JBGCDN010000094.1:0-5071 GCA_045105495.1 Planctomycetaceae bacterium | reverse complement strand
ATGGCATCTCAAGCACATCACTGAGGGTGGCGACCCGTTCGAAGCACTTGAAGCGCGACCGCTGGACTACGGTCACTGGTCTGCTCACAAAATGGAATCGATGAGCAACTTCCGTCTACGGCATGGTGATGCCGTGGCAATTGGCGTCGCCATCGACACCGTCTATTCCACGCTCAAGCACGGACTTCCATCAGCAGTCGCGCAATCAGTTCTCAACTGTTTCGACGAACTTGGTTTCGATCTTTCTGACCCCTGCCTGCAGAACACAGATGTATTATTCGAAGGTCTAGAAGAATTCCGACAGCATCTCGGCGGCCGCCTGACAGTCACGATGCTGCAAGACGTTGGCCAACCAATCAACGTGCACGAAATCGACAACACCGCCATGCACGATGCCATCACCACCGTCGCCGAATTCGCGCGTTCAAGACGAATTCAAAGTGCGATCGATGCTGCCGACAAGAAGTCGTAGCCTGGCTTCAACCGCTGACTGATTCCCGAGAACCACTCACAAAAACCGTTCTCGCGGCGATGAGACGTCAAGGAACACCAACCCATCGCCGCTGCCGCATCCGGTCAAGCGGAACGCTTGCGACTATTTTTTCGGCTCATCCAAAGTTGATGTATGTAGCCGAAGAAGAGAGCGAGAAGCAACACTGGGGCAGCGGTCAAGACGGTCAGCAGTAGGCCACCATCGATCGCATTGACTGTCTCAATCGTGTCATTTGGGTTCACCGTGAGGCCAAGTTCAGTGCACACCTCAAGCGCAAAGCTGCCAGCGATAAGATGAGGTAACGGGAAGAATTGAAACATCGCAGTGACAAGGCCACCACGAACGATCAACTTCATTGTTCGTGGCATCGACTTTGCGACGACGAGCCCCAGCACGAAAATGTTGATCGCGCCTAAGCAAACGCCTAGCCATGCCTGGTCAGTGACGACGACTACGGCACACCCCAGGACGACTGGCAGGTTAAGCCCAAACACAAGTGGCCATGACCAGCCACCAAGTTGATTGGCGGACGTTGTGGGCTCAACTGCGTCCTCCATTTCCAGCAAAGGCTGGTACGGATTAGGAGCGTTCTTCTCGATATCCTCTGGCAACTCCAAGATACGCTCCCAGCCTGATCATCCAGTACAGCCCTGGCAGTCTGTTGAAGAACGTAGCACGACTCTTCGAGTTGTTTCTTGCGAGGATTTTTCACGGCTCGGAGAGCCGAGCTACATTCTTCAACCCACTGCTAGCACCCACCGAATAACCGTTCTCGCGGCGATGAGACATCCGTAAAACACCATCCCAACGCCGTTGCCGCACACGGTGAAGCGGAACGCTTCAGTGGATTCGCATGCCGGGTTTTGCGCCTTCGTCTGGGTCGAGGAGGAAGACTTCTTCTCCGCCGGGACCGCAGGCGGCGACCATGCCTTCGCTGAGTCCGAACTTCATTTTGCGTGGCTTGAGGTTGGCAACGCAAACGACCTGGCGGCCAACGAGGACTTCTGGTTCGTAGGCGGCTTTGATGCCGGCGAAGACGTTACGCGTTTCGCCGCCGCCTAGTGACAACGTTAGCTGCAGCAACTTCTCGGCGCCTTCGACATGGTTTGCTTCGATAATTCGGGCGACCCGCAGATCCACGTTGATGAAGTCAGTGATACTGCACTCTGGTCCCGTTTCGATGGAACACTTGATGCCGTTGTTGCGAAGCAACTGCTGAGCTTCTTCCATCTGTTCCTGCTTCTTCAGGACCAAACGTGGTGTCGCGCCATCGCCGATGGGTTCGGCGGCCAGCGGTTCGCCACCGTCCTGCCATGTGTCAGCAGCGTGGAACTCGGAGGTCGTATTCTCTTCAGCGGCGGCTTCCTGGCTTTCTTCAGTCATTGCATCAACCTGCTTCTGCTCAATTCGATTCATAAGGTGTTTGAATTTGCTGACCGGTGTTCCGGTCAGCGGTGTTTTCACTTCGTCCCAATTCGCGATGGGTGTGCCTAGTAGTTCTTCCGTTTGCTGAGCCAGCCGAGGAAGAACCGGAGCCAGGTAGACGACCAACTGCCGGAACAGGTTCAAACCCACCGAACAGACATCGCGAAGCTCGTCCTGTCGTTCAGGGTCTTTGCGGAACGTCCACGGCTGCTTGTCGTCAAAGTATTTATTGGCTCGATCAGCCAGCGACATAATCTCTCGCATCGCGCGGTTGTAGTCGCATTGTTCGTAGGCGTTGGCAATTTCGTCTGCCTTGCCTGCGGCGAATTCGAACAAACCTTCGTCGTCCGGGTACGGCTCCGACAGGTTCTCTCCCTGCACGAACTTCGCACTTCGGCTGGCAAGGTTTACAACCTTGTTGACCAGGTCAGAGTTCACCTTGGTGACGAATTCTTCGCCATTCAAATCAAGGTCGTCCAACCTCGGCCCAAGCTTAGTCGCATAGTAATACCGCAGCGCCTGAGCGGGCAGGTGATTGAGGTAGGTCGAAGCCTGGACGAAGGTGCCCTTCGACTTCGACATTTTCTCGCCGTTGACCGTCAGGAAGCCGTGGATGTGAACCTTCTCTGGCAAGCTGTAGCCCGCCGTCTTCAGCATGCCCGGCCAGAACAGCGTGTGAAAATACGTGATGTCCTTGCCGATGAAATGATGAATCTCAGTCTTGTCGCTCTTCCACCAATCGTCGAGGTTCTCACCGTTCGCGTCGCACCACTGTTTCGTCGATGCGATGTAGCCGATTGGTGCGTCGAACCAGACGTACCAGTAGTTGCCAGGAGCGTCTGGGATCTCGAAACCGAAGTAAGGAGCCGGCCGGGAAATATCCCAGTCACGTAGTTCGTCTCCGAGGAAGTGACCCTTCAGGTAGTTGGCGACTTCTGACTGAAGATGTTCACCGTTCTGCGTCCACTCGGTGAGAAACGGTCGCAGCTGTTCCAGTTCGATAAACAAGTGCCGAGCCGTTCGCACCTCTGGAGTGACGCCAGAAATGGTGCTCTTCGGATCGATCAATTCTGCCGGCGTATACGTCGAACCGCACTTGCTGCAGTTGTCGCCTGGCTGATCTTCGGCTTTACACTTTGGACAAGTTCCTCGAACAAAACGATCGGCGAGAAACGTTCCCGCTTCCGGATCGAAAAGCTGTTCGACATCTTTCTCTTTGACCAGGCCTGCGTCGCGGATCGATTGCCAAAGCTGACCACAGAGCTCTCGATTCTCATCGCTATGCGTGCTGCCGAAGTTATCGAACTCAATGTCGAACCCGGCGAAGTCGCGCTGATGCGATTCACTCATTTCAGCAATGACTTCTTCTTCCGACCGACCTTCCTTCTGAGCCCGCAGCATGATGGCCGTACCGTGCGTATCGTCCGCGCACATGTAGACACAGCGGTTGCCTCGCAGCTTTTGGAACCGCACCCAGATGTCTGTCTGGATGTATTCGACCAGGTGGCCGATGTGAATATGTCCGTTTGCGTAAGGCAACGCAGACGTGACCAGAATTTGCCGATCGCTCATCGAATCAAAACCCTCTCGTTTATCGAACGCGGAGCGTATCGGAGAACGACACCCCTGGCCAGTGGGGGTTCGTTATCGGCAGAGAGGATTTGCTGTTCGAAAATGGTCGATTGTCATTTGTTGGCTTTTGCGGGCTTGGCCGCGATCATTCTCGTACTTTCGCCCGTTTTCATGTCAATCAAATGAATCCGAGAGCCAACGCAATACGCGGCGATTGAACCACTATCTACGAGAGCGATTTCGGAACTGCCGCCTGCCTCGCTCCCATTTCTCGAATCCTGCCACAGCACTTGGCCATTGCGCATGCTGCGAGATTGCAACCTTGTCTGGGAATAGCTTCCACCACCTGGGCCTACCTTTGAAACTGATGTGCACGTCAGAAACGACTGGCCATCTGCCCCAACGTGCGCACCTCGAAAGTAGCCAACCGTTGGGTTAAAGGGTCGAAACAACTTCGCGGGATTGTCGGAATCGAGATTGGCAAACCAGAACTTGCCCCTCGTCATGCAGCCTCTGACCGATCGATCCTCACATTCGCCGCCGACCATAACGAGGCGCTTGCCATCAGATGTAAACGACATCGAAAGCGCGAAGCCCAAGGGCATCGCTATGCGCTTGATGCTCTGCCAGTCGCTGGTTCTGAATACTTCGATCCGACTGTCGCGACTCGCATTGTCCTTAGCAGCGATGGCCAGAAATGTTCCATCCGCTGAATACGCGAGAGCCGTGCAATCGGCCGCGTCGAAATGATGTTCGTGCAGCTTAGTTTTTTCTGAAGCATCCCAGGTGGTGACAACAGATTCGACGACGACACCATTGTCATAACGTGACACGCAAGTCGTAAGACGTTTGCCATCCGGAGAATAAGTGAGACTTCGCAGAGAAGAACCTTGCTTGAGACTGATCGTCGAATGTGGCTGGTTCGCGCCAACGCGGACAAAGTAAATCCGATCGCCCCCACCGACCACAAAAGCTTTGTCCTCAGTCGGCGAAAATCGAAGCTGGTTTGTGCCTCGCTTCGTCATCATCGAACGATACTGGTGTCCGGTCTTTGCGTGGAATACTCGAACCGCATCGCCGCCGGTTGCCAACCACTTACCGTCAGCGGAAGCGGCCAAACCAACCAGTTGAACGGATTGTGATTCGGTTGAGGCAAGTTGGTCTTGCGGAGCCAGGCCGGTGAGCAGAATTGTAGACAGAAGAAATTTCACCTGTGGGCTTAATCGCATAGTTTGACTTTCATCTGCGATCACTATGAGGCCGAGTCGTCGAGAGCTCACCATTCGGGAGTTCCCAATACAGTCGTCCGTTGAGTGAATAGACATTGGCAACACCCATCCGACGGCTCTCTTCTTGCGCTTCGACCACCGCTCGTCGCGAAAGCTGGACTAAGCGGTCGGCGAAATCAGATGTATCATGGCTTTCAGGTGATCTCGCCAAGTGCGTCTCTCTCTGACACGACACAAAAACAGCCTGCACGATTGTCTCGTGCAGGCTGCTCGATGGGTGGTATAGCGGATTCGAACCGCCGACCTCTGGAACCACAATCCAGCGCTCTTTCCGACTGAGCGAATACCACCG
>JBGCDN010000093.1:0-15031 GCA_045105495.1 Planctomycetaceae bacterium | reverse complement strand
TCGATGGTCGAAGACATCTGCACGCATATTCTGATCCTCGACAAAGGAGAACGAAAGTTCTTCGGCTCGCTTGCTGAACTACGAAGCACCTATGCGTCAGCTGAAACACTCGAAGAAGTTTTCTTTCAGGCAACCGGTACGCGTGAAGACGATGCGGCGGCAGCTCAATCGGAGCTGCCATAATGCCACAGCGACTTCTAATGCATTCTTCGTTGTGGTTGCTGCTGCGTCTTGGGCTGTTTGCCCGGCTTCGAAAACTCAAGCGTCTCACACATACGTGGAAAGGCCGCTTTGCCATTCTTGGCTTGGTGTTCATGCTGGGCTTCTGGCTGTTTGGAATCAGTTACGGAACCGGCTTTGGAAAGGTCAATCCGGAAACCATCCGCAGTGGTGGAGCGTTGGTGATTGCGACGATGCTGATCGCGAATCTGCTTTTCGGAAATAGCGAAGGTATCGCGTTCAAGCCGGCCGAAGTGGAGTTCTTGTTTCCATCGCCAATCCCACGCCGCCAACTGCTGATCTACCGAATCATCTCAACAGCGCTCATTACGCTTCCGTCGTCGATCTTCATCGGCATTGGCTTCAAGAGCCGCGCGCCGATGTTTGTTGGCGTTTGTGTCGGTGCGTGGTTGTCGTTTTTGTTTCTCGCGTTGGCACTGATTGTCTGGCAGCAAGCTGCGGGTATTCTTGGCCAATCGCTTGTGGGCCGGAGTAAGAAAGGGCTTGCGGTTGTCCTGGGCGTAATTGTTGTCGCGGCGATTGCGACGGGAGCGATGAGCATGCAGGTGTCGCTGGACAACGCGACGACGTTTGCCAAATCGTCGTTCGGACAGAAGGTGCTGGCTCCGTTTCTTCCCTTCTCGTCTGTGGTCGCCGCAGAAAGCCTGCCCGAGATGGCGAGGTCTGCAGGCGTTTGCGTTGCGATACTTGTCGGCCTTGTTTTTGTGATTCTACGGTTGGATTTGAACCACACCGAAGCATCCGTTGCTGCCAGTCAGCGTGTTGCAAAACGCGTGTCCGACGCCCGCCGCGGGCAGATGGCATTTAACAAGGGCAATGCGTTTCTGAGTGGATTGTCGGTCCCAAAACTGCCTCGAATGCGCGGAGCCGGACCGATCGCCTGGCACCAATTAACGGCATTGCTTCGGTCTGCAGGCAGCCTGACGTTCTTCATTCTTATCGTTGGCGGAGCGGTCACTTTGCCAATGACGATGAACAACAGTGTCGATCCAAAGCAACTGCTGGTCACAGTTGTGATGCTGTCGGTGTTCATGCTGCCGCAGTTTATTCAGTACGACTTTCGTAGCGAACTGGATCGAATGAGTGTTCTGAAATCGCTACCGGTTCATCCAATCGCAATTTGTCTCGGCGAACTTTTAGCTCCGATTATTGCGATCCTCACCGTCCAAGCCGCCCTGCTCTGTTTGGCGCTCGGTATCGGCGGAACGGACATTCGGCTGATTGGTGTGATTGCAATCTTCGCAATTCCGGCGGATTTCTTGATCTATGCCGTCGAAAACTTTGTGTTCCTGCTGTTCCCATTTCGCATGGGGCCAGGCGGCGAACAAGGCCTGCAAAACATGGTGCGTGTGATGATTACCATGGTCTTGAAGATGCTGCTAATCGGCGTCTTTGCAGGACTCGCCGGCGGCTTGGGCGCGCTTTGCTACTACTTGTCGGAAAGTCAGGTCCTTGCGTTCGCCGTTGGCTGGATCATCACACTGCTTTCCTGCGCAGCGTTGCTACCAGGTCTTGCCTGGGCGTTTCAACGATTCGACCCGGCGACCGATACGCCGGCCTGACTAAGATCCGGACAAGGTGCATTACAACCAAGTGGTCGTTCTTCTGCGAAGACGCATCATCCGCGGACGGTAATCGGTTTGTCTACAGACGTCAGTTCCGTCCCCGGGTTGGCGAACTGATATTTCAACCACGCCAGCCCGTAACAGCGTGCATCGATCGGGTCGGAAACAGACGACGTAAAGGTGCCCACTTCTTCGCCATCAGCATTGGTAATTGCCGAACCGACTGCGGGCGCCTCGGCACCGATCGATTCAACCGGGCAGAGACTTTTGTTGACGTGCCCCAAGGCATCCAACCGTGCGATTGGTTCCTGCCCGAGGTAGCAGCCTTTCTTGTACGAAATTGCTTGTTTGATACGACCAACTTCAGGAGCCATATGGTCAGCGGAAAAGTCGGTACCGTAAAGCGGGAAGCCGGCTTCAACTCGAACGGCTTCATATGTTTCGCCGCAATCAATAGCGTTTAACGACGAACGAACCGGCGCGATCGCTTCTTCTTTTCCGGCAATCAAGATGCCAGGTTCGTTGAAGCAATCCACTCGCCTTAAGCAGAGGTCACCGACGGAAACCTGAGTCAGCGGATTGATGGCTTCCTCTGCTTGAACCGCGGCAGCTACCCGACCGACAGCGTCCGGACCGGTCACAAGAATCTGTTGCAAGTCGTCGCGTTGTTTGAACTCGACGTCGTCTGTAATCAAATACTTGTCTAAGTGCTTCAGCAATTCGTCCAGACCGGAAGTACTCGTTTCCAACCAATGCGACGTCTCTCCGGCAAACACATACCCATGCCCCATCGCGCGGGCTTTGATATTGGTGAAGATGACTTCACAGCCCGTATTGACGGCTAATCCCTGGATATCGTTTGTGCAGAAGTTGTGCAAAAACCTCGCGCGGTCACCGCCGGTGAATTCGACGAGGACCCGGTTCGGCGGTTCCAGTGCAACGGCCTTTTGTTTCGCGTCAGTAAAATGTTGAGCGATCGTCATTTGCCAGCTCCAACAGCTTCCTTCGCGGTGGCGTCTCGTTTGGCTTTTTCTTCCAGCTCTGCCGACAATTCTGGATTGGGTTTTGATTCGCCCTTCAATTCGCCACTGATCCAGCGAACGCCGTTTTCGATTGACTTGAGGAAACGTTTGTCAGTCCAGGTCTTTTCGTTGTGGCCAAGATTGTTGACGTAAACCATGCCTTCACCCCATGGCTTCACCCACGCGACAGGAACCATGTAAGGCCGCTTCGGTTTGCATTTCTCCATGTTCAGGCTCATTAGGACTCGAACTTTTTTCGGCTGCCAGTTTTTGTACTGATAGATTTCGTCCTGAATCTGAAACTCCTTACCGAACGGTTTCATGGTCGGGTGTCCCGGATCATGAACGCTAATTGTCACGTTGTTTCGAGAGTTCCATGGGTGACCGTTGAAACTGCCGCCAACCATATCCCAATAAGGCTTGAAGTCTTTGTACGTATCCGTTGCTGAATGGAACCCCATGAAGCCATGCCCTTTTTGCTTCAGCCAGACTTCCAGAAAGTACTTCATGTCTTCGTCTTTAATTGGCAACTTGCCGGTGGTGTAGAAGACAACAATGTCGTAGTTCTGCAGATTCTCTTTCGTGAAGTCCGTCGCGCAATCTTGTGAGCAGGTGGCTTCAAAGAGTTTCGTTTGCTGGCCAAGTTGTTTGAGAGCCACTTCGGACGCCGACAGCTTCCCTTCTGTCTTCCGTTTTACAGATCCGTGGACGAACCCTTTGCTCTGTGTGATGACCAGCATCTTCTTCGGTTCGGCTGCATCCGCTTTCAGGATACAGCAAGCAATTGCGAGGGTGAGAAAGAGTCTCATTGGTGTCATGTTTGGCCTCTGTGTAATTCCGGTGTGACCCCATGTTACCGTTTGTCACACGAGACCCAAGCAATACGAGGAATCAAGCTGAGTCATCGATGTCCGCAGAGAATGCGGTTGTTTGAGCGGTCCGTGCGGGGAAATTTGGGGTTCGAGCAGTGTGTTTCCTTAGAAAAGCGTAGATCGCCTGTGGACAGGAAGTGATCGACAGCGGAGAGACAGACTTCCACGAAAGGACCAAACCATGAAGAAGATACTCTTGTGCGCGGCGGTCGCGGCACTGCTTTTGCCTCCCGTATTCGCCCAGCAAAGGGGCCAAAGAGGTTTTGGACAAGGCGGCCAGCAGGGAAACTTTGGCGGTGGTGGTCAACGTGGATTCGGTCGACCAACAGACCCAGCCATGGGTGCGATCGACACGAATAAAGACGGAAAAATATCAGCTGAGGAACTTGAGAAAGCTAGCGCCAGCTTGAAGGCTCTGGACAAGGACGGCGATGGAACGATCAGTACCATTGAGCTTCGCGAAGCGATCCGGGCGTCCATGACTGGTGGTAGAAGAGGTGGACGCGGCGGTGGCGGACCAGGCAGTCCCGGATCTTCAACACTGGAGCGCGCGGGGTTGAAACTGAATCAGCCGGCACCGGATGTCACTATTCATGATGACAAGGGCGACAAGGTTCGACTTGCTGATTTCAAAGGCAAGCACACAGTGATTGTGTTTGGGTGCCTGACCTGACCGCCGTTCCTTCGAAACGTCTCCGGTCTGGAGGCTGTGCACCGCGATTACAAGAACAAAAACGTCAACATCTTCTTCGTCTACAAGGCACTGGCTCATCCGCAATCCAGTGGATTCGTTCGGCCAACGACGCTTGAAGAACGACTGATGCATGTCGAGAAGGCAAAAGCATCTCTAGGAACGACAGTTCCGTGGCTGGTGGACTCAATGAAGAACGAGTTGAAGCACGCAATGGGCGATCGACCGAACTCGGAGTTCATCATCGATCCTGAAGGCAAGATTGTTCGGATGCGAGACTGGAGCAACCCGGAAACGTTGCGAGCCGATTTGACTGAACTCGTCGGCCAGGTCGACAACCCAACCGACCCGCGAAGCCTCAAGATGCGAACGAACTTTGAACCGACAGACGTTGCTCGCGGTGTCGTTGATCGACTCTCCAAGTCCGAACGAACTCAGGCCATCCAAGTCGAAACAAAGTCCGGCAAACACCCTGCCTATGTCAAACTGCGAGCTGAGGGAACATCGGAACTTCTAGCTGGCGACCCGGGCAAGGTGTATCTCGGTTTCTTTGTCGATCCCATCCACAAAGTGCACTGGAATAACCAAGCTGGACCGGTTCAAGTCGTCGTAAACGGAAAGACGGTTGCTGGCCCGAAGGTTGACGAGAAAGCCGATGCCGATCCACGCGAGTTCTTCGTGGAAGTAGACAAGGCTGGCCCCATCAGTATCACGTTGAAATACGTTGCTTGTGATGATGCTGAGACATGGTGCCGGCCGTTGACGCAAGAATTCGTCGTCATGCCCAAAGTCGACCGCGATGCCGGACGACCGAGCGGTGGACGTGGTGGAGGCCAGCGTCGTCGAGGCCGATAGACCTCGACCAAAATGTTGGGGATCGCTCCGTCGATCCAACGCCTTCGGGATGAACTGACCTGAAGACAAGTGACGTATTCGAGAAGAGCTATCCAGTTGGACCGCAGTAGATAGGCTTAGTTTACAGCGGTTCTCGCTGCACTGTACGGAGATGGGCGAGGCGTTGGTCGGCGGAGCGATCCACGACTTTGCTACCAGATCTCAATTTCGGTTTCGAGATCGACACCGAAGTGTTCGCTGACCTCGGACTTCGCCTTTTCAATCAACTGCAGCACGTCCGCGCATGTCGCGCCGTCGGCAGTCACGATGAAGTTGGCGTGCCGGTCGCTGATTTCAGCGCCGCCAATTCGAGTGCCCTTCAGGCCCGCTTGCTCAATCAAGTCGCCAGCACTCAGGCCGCGAGGGTTCTTGAAAATACAGCCCGCGCTTTGTGAAGACAGTGGCTGAGTCGCCTTCTTCATAATCCAGACTTTGCGCATTCGCTCGGTGATAGCTTCTGGTTCGTCCTGTTTCAGTTCCAGCGTACAGCTAAGAACGACTAGCTCGTCGACACTGCTGGTTCGATAGCTGAACGTCAAAGCGTCTTCGGCAAGTTCTCTTAGTTCACCGGTTGCGGTGAGAACCGAAACACTCGTGACGAAGTTGCCAACATCGGTAAGACGTGTGCCAGCGTTACCGTGGATGGCTCCACCGACTGTCCCCGGAATTCCTGCAAGCTGTTCCAGACCTGCGAGCCCAGCTTTCACGGACTCGGAAATCACGTGCGATAACGTGGCTCCGCCAGCAGCCGTTACTGTGGTCCCGGAAACTGAAACGGAAGAGAACGCATCTGCGGTCAGCCGTACGACCACACCGTCGAAACCGTTATCGGAAATCAAGACATTAGAACCACCGCCCAGTACGCGGACCGGCACTGACTGTTCGTTGCAGCATTGAACAAGCGATTGCAGCTGTTCAACCGATTGTGGTTCAGCGAGATGTGAAGCGGTGCCGCCAACTTTGAGCCAGGTGAGTGGCGCAAGGGGTTCACCCCGCTTCAGAATGTCGCTGAAATCTTCCAAGGAACTCATGTGGAATCCGATCGATGTTCCCGGCGCCCATCGTCAAAAGCACATCGCCGGGTGCGAGCGAATCGTCCAAAGTTGCGATGACCTGGTCAAGCGACCCCGCAGCAACCGCTGCAGTCCCATCGCTGCGAATTTCACTCGCCAGTTGTTCAATTAGAGCCTGTTTTGCTGACGATTCGACGCTTTCCCGGGCCGCAAAGATGGGAGCAATCACCACCTCGTCCGCTTTGCGGAGTGCTGCAACAAAGTCGTCAAACAGAGCGTCTGTCCGCGAATATTGGTGTGGCTCGAAGACAGCAACCAGTCGCCTGTTCGGGTACTTTTTCCGTGCTGCTCGAATTGTTGCCGTGACTGCCGTGGGATGATGAGCGTAATCATCAATCAGCGAAACACCGCCCCAGGTGCCGACTGGTTCAAATCGGCGTCTTAGTCCGGGGAACGTTTCAATGGCGAATTCGATCTTGTCGGCTTGAACACCCAGTTCTGCGGCGACAGCGATGGCGGCCAGAACGTTTGTAATTTGATGACGTCCATGCGACGGAAAGTAAATTTGCGAATGGAAATGCTGGCTGTGACAAACCCGAAACATGAGTCCTGTCTCAACCTGACAAACATCCTGAGCACGCCAGCCAACTGGGCCTTCGAACGAAACCGTCGTTGTTCGCAGACTTACGGATTCGGCGACCGCCATGGATTGCCGACAGTCGGCGTTCACGACTAATAAACCGTCTTCCGGCAAACGTTGTGCGAACTGACGGAAAGCGTCGAGCTGCTGCTTTGGGTTCTCGAAGCAATCGAAGTGATCTGGTTCTATGCCCAGCAGCACACCAATTTCTGGTTGTAAGTGCAGGAACCCACTTCGGTACTCGCACGCTTCTGCGACCAGAACATCGCCATCGTCTGCCCAACCGCTCACACTTGGCTTAACTAGCTCGGCTCCACAAATCATGGATGGAGACAAGCCCGCCGACTGCAGAATCCAACTTAGCAGAGCCGTGGTTGTGCTTTTTCCGTGCGTGCCGCTGACTGCCACGGTTCGGTGCGAACGACTAATCTCGCCCAGCATCTGTGGATAGCTTAGGCATGTGGTTCCCAACTGAGTTGCCGTTTGCACTTCGATATTGGCTTCATCGACGGCCGGTGTGTGTACCAGTACGTCCAGCGAATCGGGCAAATTGGCGGCCGCGTGCCCGCTGCTGATCGGAACCGATTCAGATCGTCCAGCACATGGTTCTGAGTTGTCAGAACCCGTGACCTGCCAGCCAAGATCCAAAAGATACTCACCCAGCGCCTTCATTCCTGCCCCACGCGCACCGACAAGATGCGCAGTCGTTGCGCGGAGGTTGTCCGACGACATTTGTAGGTTTTGCAGCAGGTGCGACATGGCTGGTCCGTCTTAATCGAGGAACCATAGCAAAAATACCCAAACGCG
The DNA here is from genome assembly GCA_045105495.1 of Planctomycetaceae bacterium. GTDB lineage: Bacteria > Planctomycetota > Planctomycetia > Planctomycetales > Planctomycetaceae > CAYNWT01. The sequence goes on along the minus strand of JBGCDN010000093.1, from coordinate 7,287 downwards.
CTTACAGCAAGATTTGGCGGGTTTTTTGCGGCATTTATCTGCAAAAGCAGGCAATCGAAGCCGCAGTACGGGAGGGTAGCACTCAGTCTCAAAACGTGACGCTTCGGGGAGACACGGTCAGGTTCGCCAGAAAAAGACCGGTCACGAGTGCCATGGCCGTCATGGTTGTCGAGAACCCAATTTCGACACCCGACACAACGTCGTGGTTCAACAAGGCCTGAACCGAACGAAAGCCAAAGCTACCCGGCACCAACACCAACAGGCCTGGTACAAGCGTTGTCGCCGCCGGACGTTCGTTGTACCGAGCGACAGCGTTACTAAAGCATCCCAGTAACCATGCACTCAACGCCACGCCGGTCACTGGGCCCAACGATTCAGCTCCGAACTGTGAAGTCAGCAACGCAATGAGGGAACCGATCAAAATCGCCGGAGCATCCCGCCAGTGAGCATGGAACAGAACCGTGAAAGCAATCGACGCGAGTACCGCAGAAGACCAAAAAGCCCACGTTGGAACCGGGATCGCCTGCGCGGCTGGTGGGACTTGAAACAATGCGTCGCTAATTCGACTACCAAGAGCGAGACCAAGTCCCATCTGAAGAAATGTCACCAACGCACCGGTCACACGCGCCGTTCCACTCACAAGATGCCGATGAGCGATCTCGTTCATTGCCACCGTTAGCGTGTAACCGGGAACCAGAACAATAAGTCCGCCGAGCGCTCCAATGAATGCCACGCCAGGCGGCCAGGTGTTTGTTGCGAACCGAGAAACAACCGTTGCAAACAATGCTCCGAAGACGGGTACTACTCCCGCGATTCGCGGATGGCGTTCAGCGATGAGAGAGAACAGCCCCAAAGCCAATCCAACGACCGAGGCAATTGCTGTCTCCAACCAGCCACCACCAAAGAAGATCGCCGAGGTCCCACACGCCAAAGTGTAGGCACACGTCATGAACCCAGTACCATACTCTGACGGCGCGTCGTTTAGCGATTTAACTTCAGCGACTGCAGCCTGCGTGCTTGTCTTGCCAGCGACAACTCGGCGAATAATCAGGCTTAGCTGATTCAGCTTCTCGAGGTTTGTCTCGCCGCCATCCACGCGTTCCAGAAACGTCAGCTGCTTTGGAACTTCGCCCACAGACATCATGATGGACGTCGGAGTGACGAGGAACTGAGATTCGAGGTTCAATTCACGACTAATCTTCGCGAGCGTTTCCTCCAACTGATGCGATGGCGTTCCATACAAATGCAGAGCTCTCGCGACAGCAACGATGAACTGAGCATCGTTGCTAATGGTTTCGGTTGCGAGTCTGGATTCCTGAGCGAGCGAGATCACGGCAAACGGCTTCAAGGAGTGGAAAGTAGCAAAGGCAGAAGACTTCAAGAGCAGGACTTTTACGCTGGCCCGAACCCACAGACAAGATGCAATCGGGCAACTTCCAGTTGCATCGGGGGGCGGTAGCCGTGTTGGGATGGTGGTTCTCGGGAGGCGCATGGGCGGTTTGAGAAGGGGGCTGCTCCGTCTGGATCGGCCTCAGTTCGGCGGCTGGCATCGGATATTCGGTACACCCGGCGGCAATGGTCCATCGTAGAACCAGATGGGCGTGGCAGCATCTACCCATAGGTTCCGGCTTCCTTTAAACTCGGGTTCGAGCCAGCTTCTTGCCACAAGATCAGACCGCCATGTCCACCATTCGAGCCAACTACGATCCAGAGTACTTCAAGCGATTCTTATGGCTCGCGTTAGGCTGCATCTTCTTCGGCTCATGGTTCTTATTCGACGGGCTTGTTGGATATCCCAACGAGCTGAAGCGATGTGAAGCCTATTGGCAAAAGACTGAGGATCCACGAGAGCCTTGGGTGGCTCTGGAGAATTCGGAGTGGCGGAAGATCGCGAAAGAAAACAACTGGTCCACAACACCTCCCGAGACGAAGCCGGACAAACAGGCGGGGAAAATTGGAACGCAGTTTTTCTATTCCGTGCTGTGTTACTGCATCACGATTCCTTGCCTGCTGAAGTGGTACCTGCCGCGCGGGACATGGATTGAGGGAGACGGCAAGAAGCTGACCAGCAGTTGGGGCAAGGAATTCAACTACGACCAGGTCACACAGATCAATAAGAAGAAGTGGGAAGAACGGGGCATCGCGAAGATCCGCTACGATGTCGACGGAATTCCGTACTCGTTTACCTTCGACGATTACAAATACCAGCAGGAACCCATGGGCAAGCTGATGATCGCCATGGAAGAAGGTCTGACCGACGAACAAATTGTTGGTGCAGACCGCGAGGTGGTTCGACTGGCAAAGCTGAAAGAGGCCGCTGCGAAAGAGAAAGAAGAGACAGCGAAGGCAGAAGCGGAAGCTGGTTCTGAAGAGCCGACACCGCCAGATTCCGTTTGATCAACGTTGGGTGAGGGGCGCTTTGAAGATCCAGTTTTCAGCACGGGATAACCGAGCCTTAATTATCTGCAGCCAATGGTCGTTGGCATATTGGCTGTTCGGGCTTTGCCTTTCTGTTCCCGCCCTCTCCGGACAGGAGACTGGTCCGCCACTTTCACCGAAAGAGTCCGCCGAACAGTTTGACGTCTTTGACAGTTTCGTCTTCGAGCAGGTTCTGGCCGAACCGCATGTCCGCCAGCCGCTCTCCATGAAGTTCGACGAACGCGGACGACTGTGGGTGGCGGAGTACATTCAGTACCCGTATCCAGCCGGACTGAAGACGGTTAGCCGCGACAGCTACTACCGGACCGTCTACGACAAGAAGCCCATCGCGCCACCAAATCACGAACGCGGCGCGGATCGGATTAGTATTCACGAAGACACGAACGGAGACGGTGCGTTCGATACGCATTCGACGTTCCTCGAAGGCACCAGCCTCACAACGTCGTTTGCGTTTGATCGTGATGGCGTTTGGGTTTTGAACCCGCCGTATCTGTTGTTCTATCCAGATGCGAACAAAGACGACGTGCCGGATGCGGACCCAGTGGTTCACCTCGAAGGTTTCGGCATCGAAGACACACATTCCTGCGCGAATAGTTTGTGTTGGGGGCCGGATGGTTGGCTGTACGGAGCACAGGGCAGCACGGTGAGCGGGCGGGTTCTCCGCACGGGAATCGATACAGAACCGGTCACATCAATGGGTCAACTGATTTGGCGATATCATCCGACAACTCGCCAGTACGAGATCTTTGCGGAAGGTGGTGGCAACGCGTTCGGTGTGGAGTTTGATTCGAAGGGACGATTGTTTTCCGGGCACAACGGAGGCGACACACGCGGGTTTCACTATGTGCAGGGCGGGTATTTTCAAAAGGGATTCTCGAAGCACGGCCCGCTGTCGAACCCGTTTGCGTTTGGCTATTTCAGCTGGATGGGCACGCACAAGCTGCCTCGATTCACACACGATTTCGTCATTTACGAAGGTGGTGCTTTCCCCAACGAACACAATGGCCGGCTGTTTGGTATCGGACCGCTGCAAAGCCATGTCGTGATGTCTGATGTGATACCGGACGGATCGACCTTGAAGACCAAAGATCTCGGCCATCCGGTTCAAAGTAGGGATGAACGATTCCGCCCGGTTGAGATTACGCTCGGCCCGGACGGAGCGATCTATGTTGCTGACTTTTATGAGAGCCAGATTAGTCATCGGCAGCATTTCGACGGTCAGATCGAAAAAGATACAGGCCGTATTTACCGCCTGAAGGCGAAGGATTCAGAGCCGCTAAAACGGTTTGATCTGCGTTCGAAAACCAGCAGTCAGTTGGTCGATTTGTTGCAGCACAAGAATCGCTGGTTCCGCCACTCCGCCCTTCGTGTTCTTTCCGAGCGGCGAGATCGCAGCGTGGTACCGAAGCTGCTGCAGCTTGTCAGAGACCAATCCGGACAAGCAGCGATTGACGCTTTGTGGGCGATTCATGCCACGCGCGGTCTTAATGACGAATTGGCTATTGAGATGTTGGCTCATGCGAACCCATACGTTCGTTCGTGGACGGTCCGGTTGATGTGCGACAGCGGTTCAGATGTTTCATCAGGAATCGCTGTTCGCCTGCAACAGTTGGCTCAGCAGGAACCGCATGTCGAGGTTCGCAGTCAGCTAGCGTGTTCTGCTCGCCGCCTTCCAACCGATCAGTCCTTTCCAATCATCAACGACCTCGCTCGACGGGATGAGGATTTGGATGATCCGCATATTCCGCTGTTGCTGTGGTGGGCGATTGAGGCAAAAGCGGGGGCCGATCGTGACCAAGTTGTTGACCTGATGAGCGATGAAGCTTTCCGCTCAAGCGCGATCGTGCGGACGCATTTGCTAAGTCGGACAATGCGACGGTTTGCTCGATCTGGCAAACGAGTTGACCTGATCGCGGCTGCTCGATTGTTCGACGTTGCAAGCGATGCTGGGTCGAAGAAACGCCTGATGGCGGGTTTTGAAGAAGCCTACGAAGGGCGATCGCTTTCAGGGCTTCCTCAACCACTGGTGGTCGCGTTGGCGAAAGCGGGTGGCGGTTCAGACGTGTTGCAAGTTCGGCAACAAAAGCCAGATGCGATTGCCAGAGCTCTTAAAGCATTGGCGAACAACAAAGCCCCGCTAGCGGAGCGTGTTCAATTCGTCGAAGCCTTCCGTGACCTGAAGTACGAACCTGCGGTGCCAGTGTTGCTGCAAATTGTTTCGACACAGGGTCAGACGGAACTGAAGAAGACTGCCATCGCAGCACTGCAGACGTTTTCTTCAGAGAACATCGGAACCTCGATTCTGAAATCGTATTCAAAGCTACCTGATGAAGTTCGCCCTGTTGCGCAGAGCTTACTTTCCAGTCGAGCAAGCTGGGCCAAACAGTTGTTAACTGCAGTCGAAGCGAATCAGATCGCCCCCAACGACGTGACACAGGACACCGTTTGGCGACTGCAATCCATGAAAGCTTCCGAAGTTGCGAATCGCACAAAATTGGTTTGGGGGAATGCTCGCGGCGCGACATCGGCTGAGTTGAAACAACGGGTTGGCGAATTGGAAGTTGCCATCCGGAAAGACAAGGGCGACCCGTACGCGGGGAAGGTCCTCTTCACAGCGTCGTGCGGAAAGTGCCATCGCTTGTTTGATTCGGGGGGTGAGATTGGCCCGGATTTGACCAGTTACAAACGGGATGATCTAAATCGCATGCTGCTGAATATCGTCGATCCGAGTGCAGAAATCCGCGAAGGATACGAGACATGGCTGGCTCTGACTGAGGACGGCCGAACTGTGACCGGGTTCAAGATCGACGAGGATGACGAAGTGGTGGTTCTGAAGGGAGCCGACGGGGTACGTGTCTCGATTCAGAAGCAGGACCTGGAAGAACTGATTCGTCAACCAGTTTCCGTGATGCCTTCGGGTCTATTGACCAGGATGAACGAACAGGAAATTCGCGACCTGTTTGCCTACCTGCGTAGTTCGCAACCGCTAAACAACAGACGATAGTAATCCGGTTCACAACCCATGCTGGTCTCTTGACGTTGAGCGCTTCCACGGTTGAAGTAGCAGGGTAAGTATCCATCGTCCCGCGTTTTGACAGCGGGCCTAACACGCTACTGGAGAAACACATGCGCGGTGCAATCGCCCTGGCGGCGATCTTCGGACTCGCTGCTTCCGCTTCGGCTCAGCAGTTATCGGTTGGTGACAACGCTCCTGATTTTGAGCTCAAGGGAAGCGATGGGAAGACCTATTCGCTTGCTGACTTCAAGGGGAAACAGGCAGTCGTGATTGCATGGTTCCCCAAAGCTTTCACCGGGGGCTGAACGGCCCAATGTAAGTCGTTCCGTGAGAACGGCAAAGCAATCAAGGCGTTCAACGTTGCCTACTTCACCGCGAGCTGTGACACCATTGAGAAGAACACTAAGTTCGCAAAGCAGTTGGATCTCGACTATCCAATTCTGAGCGACCCGGGAACCAACGTCGCGACGGCATACGGAGTCGTGACTGGATCACGCCCATTCCCAAGACGACACACGTTCTACATTGGAGCGGACGGCAAGATTCTGTTTGTTGATCGTAAAGTCAGAGCTGGTTCTGACGGAGCGAATGTCGCTGCACGCCTGAAAGACCTGGGAGTTGCAGCTGCGGGCGCAGGTTTCGGTGAAATCGTTCGGCTTGATCCGCGGTTCGACAAGCTGATTGCGTCCGATGCGAAGATTGAAGTGTTGGCTCAGGGACACGACTGGGCTGAAGGTCCCGTTTGGATGCCTGATAGCCAGGGCGGTTCTCTTCTGTTCTCAGATATCCCTCGAAACTCCGTCTACCAGTGGCGTGAAGGTTGGACGGAAGCGAAGGTCTGGCTGAAGCCATCGGGCTTCACTGGCATTTCGACCTATGGGAACGAACCCGGTTGCAACGGACTTTTGTTCGACAGTGAAGGCCGATTGGTATCGTGCGAGCATGGTGATCGCCGCGTTTCGGTTCTCACCAAGAATGGCGGGAAGCGGACGCTTGGTGATAACTACCATGGGAAGCGACTAAACAGTCCGAACGATGCCTGCTTCAAGTCGAACGGAGACTTGTACTTCACCGACCCGCCGTATGGCTTACCAAAGAAGCAAGACGATCCGTCTCGTGAATTGGATTATTGCGGCGTCTATCGATTGTCAAAGGACGGCAAGGTCACACTGCTGACCAAAGAAATGACACGCCCCAATGGCATCGCGTTTTCGCCAGACGAGAAGACGTTGTACGTCGCTCAATCGGATCCGGAAGCTGCTATCTGGAAAGCGTTTCCAGTGAAGGCAGATGGCACGCTCGGTGAGGGCAAGGTGTTCTTTGATGCCACGCCGCTGGTTGGCAAAATGAAGGGTCTGCCAGACGGACTGAAGATCGACAAGGCTGGAAACCTCTTCGCAACGGGCCCCGGTGGCGTCCATGTGTTCGCTTCGGACGGAACACCATTGGGACGCATCGATACTGGTCAGGCAACGGCCAATTGCGGCTGGGGAGGCGACGGCACGACTCTCTACATCACCGCAGACGCTTACATCTGTCGCATCAAAACGAAAACCAAGGGCGCGGGCTGGAAGTAGTGTTCACGCTTTAGACATGCACCTCGATTGAAACATCAGCCGAGGTGTTCTTTTTCTAAGAGACCTTTTGCTATGACTGCCGTTCAACCATTTCACATTGCTTTTCCGGTCCATGACCTCGCGGCTTCTCGAGCCTTCTACGGCGAACTACTTGGATGCCCTGAAGGCCGAAGTTCGGACACGTGGATTGACTTCAATCTCTACGGCCACCAAATCGTCGCCCATATGAAGCCGGGGACAACGGCGGCTGAAGAG
>JBGCDN010000092.1:0-4487 GCA_045105495.1 Planctomycetaceae bacterium | reverse complement strand
TGTTGCGAACCCCAAAGACGTTGGGCGCCGAGCGCTTCGAAGTTTTGGCACGCTGGCGATCGAGAATCTCATGCCAGATCCCGACCAACCACGAACGCAGTTTGACGCAGAAGAACTGCAACAACTCGCTGAGAGTATTCGGACGAAAGGTCAGCTTCATCCTGTTCGAGTTCGATGGTCAGAGCCGCATGGTAAGTGGATCATTGTGTCTGGCGAACGCCGATACAGGGCCTCTGTTGCGGCTGGATTCAAGTCGGTGCAATGCCATTTTATTGATGGCGAACTTTCGAAGAGCGAAATTCTGGAGCAGCAGCTCGTCGAGAACCTGCTACGGGCCGAACTCAAACCGATCGAGGAAGCCAGAGCCTTTGAGCAACTACGGACCTTAACAGGCTGGAACAGCAAACAACTCGCAGAAGCAATCAACGTCCCGGCATCAAAAGTCACGCGGGTCATGGCGTTGCTCAGGCTTCCCGAGGATATTCAGCAACAAGTCGAGTCCGGAGCCCTTGCGGCCAGAGCGGCCTACGAGCTGACCAAGCTGCCCGATAATGAACAACGGCGGAAGGCCCTTTCCGACGTTGGGCAGTCGGGAGACAGAGTTACTGTTGGTTCCGCCCAGCGTCAGGTGCGAAAGCAAAAAGGCATCGTCATCACGCGCGGAAGCCGCCAGACATTCTTTACAGAGGAAGGCTGGAAGTTCACCGCAACGTCACCCGGTAAGAGCACATACCACGAAATGGAACGCGCACTACAACAAGTGCTGGAAGAAGTCCGCGGTAGGATTGAAGCCAATATTGAACTCTAGCCGCCACCAGAACGGGTAACCCACATGGCCACCACCCCACTCTTCTTTCTCGCTGGAGCCATCATCGTGGCGAAGCCCAAGATTGGCCTTTGGCTATTGGGGGTCACTTTGACAAGACTGCTGATCCGCTACTGGTAAGACTCAATCCATCGACCTTCGTGAGGTTGGACAGGTCGCACGGTGCGACTGGTCCGATTTACCTTGGCGAGCATGGCATTCAGGCGGGTCACGTGACTGCCATGTTCAGTGCCACGCTCATTTGATGGAAGCCCCTGAGAAATCGAGGGTTAGCGCGCACGAGAACGGGCCGGTGCGAAGCATGAAGGAGTTGGGCGATTCCTTGTCTCTCGCCTGCGACCGATCGCCGAGGATTCGGGGTTCAGATTGGACCAGTCGCACCGTGCGACCAGTCCAGCCCATTAAGGCTACCGACAGCGGCAGCGGCAGTTTCGACAACCGCACGACTGTCGCCAGGCCCGCTGCTGATGGACTACGGGCCGTGACTGATAGGTCACCCAGACTGGATGACCGACATGTCCGACAACTGGAGTCCCTTGATGCACAACCTGCGAACTTTGGTAGGTTGGCTGCTGCGTTGCCGCTGATCTCGTCGACCGATAGTCCCCCGGTGTTGCCATTGCAAACTGACCGCCTTCATCGTTGAGATCTTCGTTGGGTTGCTCCTTCTCCGGAATAAGACGCCCCGCGTCATCAAGCCGAGCATGGCCTTCATCCTTCAAACGGTAAATTGCTTCTTCCAACGTTTCGGCAGATGTTGGCTGATTCATTGACGCCCGTTGAAGCCGTCGCAACTTGAAGACGGAAGCCCGATAGTGTTCGACCGAAGCAGAAACGTCGTTCACGAAGCGGTTCACGCGAAGTTCAAACTGAGGCCGCGGTCGGTACGCAGCGTCGGAACGAGACTCAAGTGTTTCGATGAAGCTCTTGAGAGGCGCGATGCGTTCAGTGAACTGTGTAATCTCACGTGGTGACATCCGGTCTGCCTGAAACAGATCATAGAACTGTAGCAGCAGGCGTTCGCTGCCAGCGATCCGTGAACCGTCACTACTTTTCAGCAACTGATCGGTTTGTTCCTTGTAGTCGACTGCATAGCGATGCAATTCTGCGATGTCTTCGTCCAGTGTCCCAAGGAGATGCCGCACGCCGATTACGTCCGACTGACTCATCGCCACCTCTTCGGCAAACAACATGTCTGATTCGGCTCGTTGCAGCCTCGTGCTCCAGAACTGCAACTCAGACTCAATCTTTCTCTGGTCCTCTGAAAGGGGATCAAGGGCCGCAGATTGTCCCGTCGTTTCGGCAGACCCGAACAAGCCCGCAAGGAAACCACTGCTGCCCTGCGTTGTCGCACTTGGACCGCCGGTTGGTTGCATCAAGACTTTGCCTGCCGCCAGCACGATGACGACAACACCCGCCAAAACAATGATGGGCGTAAAGATTGAAGAAGCCTCTGCTCGTGTGCTCATCGTTGGTCCTCCATTTGGATTGATCCTTGTTGCAATAGCCAAACGAGCGGCAGGCTCCCTCCTGCCAGAAGTGCGAACGACATCCCAATTGTCGCGAAGACTTGTTGGCCCCCGAGGTACGCCACCAGTAGTGCGGACGCGGCCCAAAGGGCGAGTAGCCACGAGTAACTCAGTACTTGATTCGCTCGGGCGGTTGTTGATGCGAGTGTCGCCAGTTGCCGTTGCGCCGCTCCCAAAGCGAAACAACTACCAGCCATAACGAGCAGCCCAGTGAACCTGCCGACCGAGAAGGCCGCGACAATGGCCAAACACAGCAAGCCACTTGTCAGAATGAGCTGCCCGGCTTTGGCGCTACGATCGGCGGCTACGGCTGATTCCTGTTCGCGTACCTCGGCATCTGATTCCAGTCGGGTGTTGGTTGCATTGATGCTGTTGCGAATCTCCCGCTCGTGTTCGCGGTGATCCCAGCCAGCCAGCACAAATTCGTTGAACAGCGTAACTGCGGGATCGAAGTGCGGTTCGATGCGTGTTTCTACCTCGGTTACGCTCCATTGTTTCTGGTACCGTGTGAGTAGCACTCGATCCTCACGGAATTTCTCGCCTTCAACGATCGCAAGTTCTGGCTTGAGCCAGTCGGGTACCGACTTGATCAGTGCCTTGATGCGTTCAGGATTCGGCAGCGGAGCCGCATCATGCGGGTATGCCTGGGCTCCCATCAAATGTTCTTCAATACGGGTGACTGAGTGGATGCTCTTCCCCGACAGTTTCTTGAGAACCTTCAACTCACGAGCCCAGCCGTCGGCCGTTTCAACGACGCGACGTGATGTCTCCGTTCGTTTCTTCCCACTCACGACGCGTAGGCGGTGCTCGAAGAAGTGAAATTTGCACACGTCTTTTGACGCCCAGTCAATCAAACCCACAACACGAACGTCGGACAATTGTTCCAGGTCAGACCGCAAGCCGTTTGCAAACTTATGAGTGACTTCTCGGAACACGACCTGCAGTTCGGAGTAAACCACCTGTATCGGTTTCGTCAGCAGTGTCCCCGTGAGGACATTGACATCATCAATCAAACGAGCTGATTGATGGCCCATACGCTGCATGACATCAGCCAATGCGGCGGCTCGCTGCTTCTTGGGGACATCCTGGTAGACCTTTGCATCCAACTGCGAAGCCTTGAGTCTCTTCAGAAAGCTCCGCCATTGCGAAGCCATGGTTTCGAGCAGGGCAACATCTTTACAAAACGCGCGGACGATGCCTTCAACGTTGCTGAACTGCGAAGCCGGACGTTTGTGAAACTCCAGTCGTCCCAACAGCAGATTGCGGGCCGACTCGGTGGGGTTGGTGCTTTCGGATCCAAGGTCCGTCGGCACCGCCGCGGCGCGGAAGGAAAGAGGGAACGTCCTATCCTGAACCTTCACGCTCAGAGGGGAAGTGACAGATGTGGCAACCATGCGGACAACCTCCGTAAGAGGGTTGATCACGACGTGTTGCATCCTTGCATGAGTTCCTATTGATGTCGTGCGACTTAATGTTCAGAAAAATTGTGGTCGGTTGTCAAAGAAATTCTGAGTTGCCGCATTGTTTGAGCGCGCGGACAATCGAACCGTTGATGCTGCTGACCATGCTGCTCTTGAGCGCGAAGGAGACGACCGTGGCACGAAAACTGCCTTATACGATTCGACACCGCCGCAAGACCTACACCGTCCGACAGGTTCACGTCGTGAATGACGACAAGTATCTGTTACTAAAGAAGTTAAGCCGCTACGAAAGGTGGCTGGCACTCCCGGCACAACGAAGCGAATTCGAGTCGCTGGTCGTGGTACATCTTATGCCGCCGGGCTCTCTGACGACCGAGCGCATGCGAATCCTGCGTCGCACTTCCACGAATTCGCCATTTACCCCATCTATCCTACGTTGTGATTTGAGAAAATTTCCCGTGGCGATCGTGACAGACTGGGTTCGAGGGCAAACTCTACGCAAGTACGTTGATCGGACGAGTATGACCGATCGTCCGATCAGTCCCTACGAATCGGTCCGGCTTTACAAAGGCTTGGTCCAGACGTTGTGTCACTTCTACAGAGCCACGGGACTTGTGCATGGTGACCTGTCTCCCGAGAACCTTGTACTCCGCGCTCAGAGCGGCGGGTTGTCGCTTATTGACTTTGGGTCCGCATTGCGAATGAACCAAG
>JBGCDN010000091.1:0-4859 GCA_045105495.1 Planctomycetaceae bacterium | reverse complement strand
TCCGGACGTCGAGTTCGAGATGCAGTGCTTCATACTGCTACATCTGTTTGGCCATTCGATTCAATGGGTTGCTCCGTCGATTGAACACGACCTCGACGATCTGAGACACACCGCTGACAAAGAAGTATTCCTCAAGGCCCTGCGAACCTACGAGTTCGAAGCGGCCCAATTCGGCATGCATTTGCTGCACGAAGTTGGCGTAACCGATCTCGATCAGTGGTACAGCGACTTCGTTGAAACCGATTGGGTTTATGTGGACCGCTTCTATCGAGAAGGCCAGATACCCAACTGGGAAGACTGCGTCTCAACGACTGACGAGATCATCCAGCCAAAACCAGTTCCCGAGCTGCAGCATCGCGAAGTTGCGATACGATTCGCTTTTTGATTAGCTGCAGCCAAGCTCCACACACGCACACCAAGACATCGACGACAGGAATTATCATGGGTCGCTCAATTGCCGCTGCCGTTGTTGGATACATCGCCATGGTGGCCCTCGTGATCCTCGGCTCAACCGGCCAGTGGGCGATTCTTGGCGCTGAAGGAGCGTTTCAGGCAGACTCAACATTGGCCAGCACAAACTGGGCTGCAATGTCCCTGGTTGCAGGTGCAATCGCGGCAGTCTTCGGCGGTTTTGTCGCGTCCAGAATCGACAAGTCACCCAACAACCGCGGACCAAAGATCCTCATCGGCTTCATTTTGGTTGCGGGAATTGTCAACGCCGCCATGCAGATGGCCTCTGAACCAAAACTGCTACCCGACGATAAGAGCATCAAGGACTTGACGTTCGTCGAAGCCGGTGAGTACGCGACGTCGCCAACATGGTTTAACTGGTTAATTCCAATGATCGGAGCCGCTGGCGCTTGGGGTGGGTCGCAGATCATCATGAGCCCCAAAGAGTCTCCCTCTGAGCCAACCGCCAGCACGTAGGCCGGTTTTATTGCCGAGACCATGCATCGCGAAGACGACGACCCGCTACTGCCTGTAGATCCTGAAGACCGGATCGGGTTCGGAATTCAGTGCTTTTTCATATTTTCTCTGGCAACCTACGGAGCCACTAAGTGGCCACCGCAAATCAACGCGCAGGGAACACTGGCGATCTTTCTCAAAGCCCTATGCCTTGAATTCATTTTGCTGATGATTCCGTTTGGACTGCTGGGAATGATCTGGGCAGTGGCGACCCCGGAATGGGTCCGATACTTCCTGAACCTGTGCTTCAAGCATCTCACGATCGTGATCGTCCTATGTGCAATCATGGCGGGAGTCGCGATCGCCTTCATGGCCGCTGGTATCTGGTAGCGATAGATAAACCAGGCGGCACAAGAACTGACTTGACCGAACGTGATCCTGGCTTCGTGTCCGCTACGAAACAGAGGCACTTAGAACCCAGCAACTCATTCCCTGCGAGTCGAAATGACGAACCGTGTTCACAACAGCGACAACCTGATCTACTCCGTTGGCACACAGGTGGTCACGCGGAAAGCGGTTCAGTCGTCAAACGGCCGCACAGCACATCCCGCCGGAGCGGTTGGCGTCGTGATTAAGTCGCCGATGGATCGCGAACATCCCTACCGAATCAAGTTTGCAGACGGATTCGAAGTTGCTCTGCCACATCATCAGCTCGTCATGCTGGCTGAATACAAGCAAGGTGACATCAACAACTCCGGGGAAGCACTCGCATCGGCGGGCCTGTTCGACCGAGTCATCTTTCGCTGTGTCATCGGTTCGCGGGCGTATGGACTGGAAACGGAAGATTCAGACACAGATCGTCGCGGAATCTATCTACCACCAGCAACACTGCATTGGTCACTCTACGGTGTTCCCGATCAGCTCGAAAACGACATCACTCAGGAGGTCTATTGGGAGCTGCAAAAGTTCGTCATCCTCGCGCTCAAATCGAATCCGAATGTTCTGGAATGCCTGTACTCACCAATCATTGAGACCTGCACGCCGCTGGCACAACGACTGTTGGACTTGAAGAACTCGTTCTTATCCAAGCTCGTGTTCCAAACTTACAGCGGCTATGTGGCATCGCAGTTCAAGAAAATGCAGACAGACATTAAGAACCAGGGAACTGTGAAGTGGAAGCACGTCATGCATCTGATTCGCCTGCTCATTTCAGGAACACACGTCCTTCGTGAAGGCCTGGTTTCCGTCGAAGTTGGCGACAATCGAGACCGCTTGCTGGCCATTAAGCGCGGCGAGGTCGAATGGGAAGAAGTCGAACAGTGGCGACTATCTCTTCACAAAGACTTCAACGATCAGTTCGAAAGAACCACCCTGCCCGACCGACCAGACTACGCAGCCGCCAACGAATTTCTAATTGACGCCCGCAAACTTGCGATGGAAAGCACGCTACCGTGATTCCGCACAAAGACACACTCCTCAAACAAGTCGAAGCTCACCCGTACCCATTGCTGTTCGCCACCATCAGCGGCGCGCATCTGTACGGGTTTCCTTCTGCCGATTCCGACTTCGACCTCCGAGGCGCACATATCCTTCCGCTTGAGTCAGTCGTTGGGCTCGAACAGAAAGACGAGAGTCGCGACAAAACCGACTTCTACAACGGGCTGGAAGTCGATCTCGTAACCCACGATGTCGCAAAGTTCTTCGCCCTCATGCTGAAGAAGAATGGCTATGTCCTTGAACAGGTTCACTCACCGCTGGTGGTTCATACTACGCCAGAACACGAGGAGCTTTGCGAGATCGCCAAGGCATGTGTGACGAAACACCACTCACATCACTATCTCGGGTTCGCGGCGAACCAGTGGAAGCTTTTCGAAAAAGAACAGCCTCGTCGAGTCAAACCGCTGCTCTACACGTTTCGCGTTCTGTTAACCGGAATCCACCTAATGCGAACCGGTGAGATTCAAGCCAACATCATCACGCTGAACGAATCACACAAACTGAGCTACATCGAAGAATTGGTCGAGAAGAAAACCAGCGGACCGGAAAAGGGAACACTGGACGACTCTGACACTGCCTTCTACACCAACGAATACCGACGATTGGTGCAAGCACTTGAGACCGAACACGATAAGTCGGACTTACCCGAACTCCCCACCGGGAAGGCCGCACTCAATGACCTACTTGTGCGAATACGAATGCAGACACCGACCTGAGATGTACTGTTAGTTCGACGCTGAACTTGTGAACCGAATCAGCGATTCAACGTTTCTACAGTGTTGAACTCACGGCAATACGGATTGAGAGCAAAATGGAATCCATTTGGATCATCGCAGGCGTACTGGGACTCATGGGCGTGATTTTCTATTTCTCCCACGCTGCAGCGAAGCGGCGGACGGAGGCAATGGAAGGAATTGCCCAGGAACTGGGCCTCGACTTCTTTCAAGAGAGCGATTCATCTGTAGCCGTCTCGCTGGGCAAGCTGCGATTGTTCGATCGTGGTCGAAAGAAACGGTTCATGAACATGATGACCGGAACCGCCAACGGCGTCCGCATCGCCATCTTCGAGTACCGGTACACGACTGGAAGCGGCAAACACCAACACACTCATCAGCAGACGGTCATCAGCTTTCAGTCTGACCTTCTCTCACTGCCCGACTTCGAATTGCGGCCAGAGCACATGTTCCACAAAATTGGGCAGGCGTTCGGCTACAAAGACATCGACTTCGCCACGCACCCACGGTTCTCAAAGCAGTACCTCTTACGCGGCCCAGGCGAACAGCAAATCCGTGAACTCTTCGAACCGGCTCTCCTTGAGTTCTTCGAAGACCAAAAGAAGGGCGTCTGCGTCGAAGCGGGCCACTCTCGATTGATCTTCTACCGAGCAGGTAAGAGGCTGAAGCCAGAACAAATCCGAGACTTCATGACAGAAGGCTTTGGTGTCTATTCGATGCTTAAGCAAAGCAATAGCCAGAGCCTGACGTAGTGGATGAGTCCGCGAGTCCATTACAGGCAAAGCGTCTGAGAACGGAAGGGCCGCTGCTTCGCCCCTGCCGAACGAACATCCGACTGAGTTGCCAGCCAATCACATGACAGCTCGCCAAGTAAGCCAGCCCGTAACGACAAGCACCAAAACCCAGACCATCAGGACGATGCCGATCTGCCGACGCGGCATCTCCTCGATCCGACGAATCCAAGACCCGAGCCAGCGGTGTTCTCGCAACCGCTGCTCAAGAGCTGGTGAACTGCGAGCCAACATGGCTCCACCAAGAAGCAGGAATGCCGAAGAGGGTACTCCGGGGATCGGGAACGTCACTACAGCGATGGCCACACAAATCACACCACCGATAACCAGCAAGTAGCGTGACACACCCATTCCCAAGACCGCTGACCGCGCAAGAAGAAGGCCTCTGGAACATCCAGAGGCCTAAGTGGAGGATACCGGGCTCGAACCGGTGACCTTTTGGCTGCCAGCCAAGTGGCAAGCACACAAAACAACTCTGTTACCGCTAAATCTATATATATCAACGGCACTCATGAGTAGTCAAAGACAGTAGTTTTCACCCGTTTTCATTCAAAAGTGGTAGTAGGTGGTAGTGAATCAGCTCCACCTTCACGACCTGAAACTCCGCCTCCCATCGTGACGAACCCGAGTTCACTTCCTGCTGCAAACCAAGCCTTCGAATCAGTGGCGGTAGTCAACGAAGTAGAAGCACCCGCAATCACTCGCCGTGATTCGGGTGTCGAAGTCAAGTTCCCGAAGCTTTCGAGCTGCGTCTTTCGCAGCACAAAGCGTTTTGAACTTCTTGTATCGCTTCCAGCACTCGATCGTATTCGTTTGCTGAGCAGCCGAACCATCTGCCATGGCTGACAACGGTGCAACGATGCCAGTCAAGGCGACACACAACAACGCTTTCTTGAAAATGTTCATCTTCCTGCTCCCACAGCTGGAGTAC
>JBGCDN010000090.1:0-4950 GCA_045105495.1 Planctomycetaceae bacterium | reverse complement strand
GGATTCGACGTTGTGTTCGGCTGTATTGTCTCTCCTGGCTCTTGTTGTTCTCGGTTTCATGGACCGAACGGGTGACCTTGTCGGAGCCAATAAGACCGGGCAGCTTGTCGTTGTGTCGGCGACGTTTCTTCTCACACTCGTCTACTTTGCGTTTTGCGAATCGCGCTGGGGGCGAGGTGTCGGCAAGTGGCTGATGGGCCTGCGCGTGGTGAACGAGCGTGGTCAGGCACCTGGTTTTGGGATGGCTTTCCTGCGAGCTGCCATCGCACCCGGACTTGCCAACCTTGTTCGGTCGTTCCTCCCGCTGCTGTATGCGTGGAATTCGAATTCGGCTGCAGGTGTCACAGCAGACACGGGAAACCTGGTGGTTGTATCGGTTGGATTCCCGCTGCTAAGTCTGGCTGTCGGTTTGATTGTTCTTTCGAGTATGCGGCGGACCAACGGGTTTCGCGGCCTGCACGATTTTGCGACGCGAACACGAGTCGTTCGACTTCACGCAAAGGCAGCTCGCAAAACGGCTCCGGCCGTTATGGTTCCAATCAAGGAATCAGTTTCTGCGGGGCCTCAATACGACGTGGCAGGCAGCTTGGCCAAGACTGATTCTTACGCGGTCTACGCCGCAACCGACAAGATGCTCGCGCGACCAGTTTGGCTCATGGCATCTGACGCAAATGAGGCTCCGCTGTCTGCAGAACGCGTCGGTGTAGCTCGGGGAACCAGGCAGCATGTACTGCGCCACCACGTGCAAGACGGTCAGCGATGGGATGCTCTTGAAGCGGTTTCTGGCGTTCCTGTCGCGGAGATTGACTTTGAGAAAGAGGCGTATTCATGGACTGCGATTCGAGAAGCACTGATCGATCTTGGTGAAGAACTGCATACTGCTTCGAAGGATGGGACTCTGCCGGCAGAGATGACATTGCAGCAGGTTTGGATTGATTCAGCCGGACGAGTCAAGCTCCTGGACCGTCCGGTTGGTGGTTCGACAAGTGAGATGGCGACGAAGGTTCTCAATCCGAAACAGTTGCTTTGTGCGGTGCTAGAGAGATGCCGGTTGATGCTACCAGGCGAAGGACTGGATTTGCTTCACGCGCTTCGGTCGAAACCGGATAGCCCAGAGACCCTTGAATGGGCGATTGAACAGCTTAGCCAGCTTGGCCATCGTCCGGGGCGAATGACCTGGGACGAACGGTTGGGAGCAATCGCAATTTCATTCGGCATCGAACTGACGTTTGTCCAAACCATGAGTTTGGTGATGGCCATCGTGATTCATATGTTGCAGCCGCAGGTTCTGATTGCTGTTGCGATCGCAGTTGCTTTACCTTTGATTGTTGGATTCGCTTTTCGTGGCGGTCCAGTCTTCCGCCTTGCGGGCCTTGAAGTTCGTCGGCACGGTCGCCCAGCCAGCGCGGTTCGATGTGCGATTCGGAATTTGGTTGCGTGGGTGCCCATTACAGTTGGTTCTGCCTTGCTGATGTGGTTTGTTGGCGAGATGTTCCATGCTGAAGGTCAACAAACTTCAGCCGGAACAAGAGCGGCATTCTTTGGCATCACGCTGGTGGGCATGACCATTGGACTGTTGGGTGCCGTAGCCGCAGTGCTGATGCCTCGACGCGGGGTACAAGATATCGTTGCTGGAACAGAATTGGTGGTGCGATAAGCGTGTCGGTTCTTACTTCATGTCCAAACTGCAAGGCGGAACTGGCTACGGTCGGTCATGACGAAAGCACGCTTGCTCGTTGTGCTAAATGCGGAGCTCAGTTTCCGCTCGATGCGTCGTTGTTCGACCTTCCAACAAAGAACACCAAGGCCACAGTCAGCGCTGTACTTGGCTGCTGTTCGGTACTGGGCCTCTTCTTCACAGGGATTCCGGCGGTCATCCTTGGTTGGCTGGCCCTCAAGGCGATCCGCGAAAAGAAGACGCAAGGTGGTCGCAGCCTCGCGATTACTGGCATGGCGACCGGCGGCGTGTTTAGCTTGCTGTGCGGAGGTGGTGCTATTGGGCTCGCGGCGTTCGCGTTCTCTGTGCTTCCGTCGGAAGACCCAGCTGATATCGCGAAGTCCCAACGGGTTATTGGCACATTTGACTTACCTGAGCAAGTAGAGCCAAAGTTCGCATCCAACGTCCTTGGGATGACCAATGTTGCCTACGGCGATCCGAGAAGGAAGACTCGGATTATGTCGGCGTTCTACCCACCAGCGTTCGCAATGAACGCGCCTGCTGCCATGAGTCAGGCTCAGTCCATGAAAATTCAGCTCAGCCTGAGTAAGCACGCAACGCATGAGCTCAACGGGCATGCAGGTCCAATTGAGGTGCTTGAAGAACACGGCAAAGATGATGACGGTGACTCCTTACGAGTCTTCAGCGGGCCGGTTGCCCACAACGAAGGCTGGGTTGTGTTCCAGATTCGTGTGTACGACGACGAAGGGGAAGAAGCCGATCCGGAAGATTCGGAGAAAGAGCCCGCCTACTACATCTCACGACAAGAGATCGATCAAATCTTCGAATCGTTCCGTCCTCCCGCCAAGTAGACCGTGCTCGTTGCCGAGTGCCGTTCACGCTTGCAATGGCAACATCGCAGTCGAAACGCTGCAACTTCTTCGGCAATACGCATATGCTTGCTGCTACTTCCCGGAATCAATAAGGAGCTCTCACTGTGAGCATCAAACTGACGTTTCTTGGCCACTCGACATTCCTGATGGAGACGGCAGAACACTCGGTTGTGATTGATCCTTTTCTGACTGGCAACCCACAGGCTCAAGTCGCCGCCGAGGACTTATCGCCTGACTTCATCGTGTTGACGCACGGTCATGGTGACCACGTTGGCGATACAGTCGCCATTGCTCAGAGAGCCGGGGCGAAGGTGATTGCGAACTACGAGATCTGTGAATGGTTGGGCAAGCAGGGTCTTACCAATGTTCATCCGCAGCACATTGGTGGTGGGTTCGACCATGAGTTCGGTCGAGTCAAGCTGACCACCGCGTTGCATGGGTCGATGTTGCCTGATGGAAGTAACGGTGGCATGCCGGCAGGTCTCTTGTTCTCAATTGGTGAGACAAACATCTATCACGCGGGTGATACCGGGCTATTTTCTGACATGCAGTTGATCGGCGAAGCTGGAATCGACCTTGCGATACTGCCGATTGGAGACAACTTCACGATGGGCCCGGGTGATGCCCTGCGTGCTGTGAAGTTTCTGAACCCGAAGCAGGTGGTTCCGTGTCACTACAACACATTCGGTTACATTGAGCAGGACGCCGATGCCTGGGCCGAACGTGTGTCTGCTGAAACTTCTGCGTCAGCAACCGTGATGGCTGTCGGTGAAACGATTGAAATTGTGTGAATCCGTTTCGTCAGTTCGGCCCATGGGCAGGCCGAGGTAGCAGCTTCACTTCAACGCCTGCCCACTTCGCAATGGCGATCCCAAGCCAGCGGCTTTGTTCGTAGGGCTGTCGTCGCAAGAGCGAACGCATGTGGTTGCTCGGTTTTCGTGGGAACGGCACCAGTCTTGTTGTCATGATTCGATAGAGCCACGATGGTACAAAGCACTGGAGAGTTACGTCGTCGACGTCGGTGCATTCGATTCGAAGTCCCCAGCTTGGGAAGGTGTCTTCACCCTCGCCACCGTCCTTGACTTGCCGAAGCTTGACGATCGAGTTTCTGGGGATTGTCACCGTCCATGAAAGCGACAGTGTTCTCGTCACGATTTGCAGGGCGTCTCGCTCGAGCCTGAAGAACTTTCTGGCTGCCGTCAGGTAGAGCAACCAGCAGGCAACGCAGAACCAGGCAAAGAGAAACACCATGACGAAGTCGAGTGACATTGCGTTGCCGTCATCCATTCTCATACCAGTGAAGTAGCCAATCAGAAGACAGATACAGCATATTGTCCACCCGGCTAACCAAAGAGAAAGGCATGAATTCAAGCCACCCTTTACTCGTTGGTGTTCGATTGTGTGAACATCATCGGCAGATGTGACCAGGAAACATTCCGGCCGAGTTGCCTCTCGCTTCTCGTTGTGGCTTTCGTCTTCGATCAAGGAATCTCAAACGTTGATACTACTGGCTTGTGATCGGAGAGCTCGGAGTCGATGACTTGGTGCTCGCTGAGTTTCCATGTGGCGGGAGCGAAGACGTAGTCCAGCTTCTGGTTCGGTGCCGTCGATGGGAAAGTCTGTTTGCCTTCAATTCTGCCGCTCCAGCGGTTGCTGTTTCGGAATAGATCGATGCTCGGTTCGCCTGGGTCAGCGTTAAAGTCTCCACCAAGGACTGCGGGCCGATCGCCGATCCAATTGAGGATTTGTTTTGTTTGGGCGAGATTGTTTGGGCCTGACCGACTGTCGTTGTGAATCGCTCCAAGCAGCACAGTATTTCCACCAAGTTTGGTAGAGCAGAACAGCACGCGTCGATTGTTGCTGGTTACCCAGAATGGCTGTCGACCGTGAAGATCCAGGTTGTCGATTCCGTCCAGCGGCGTTTTCGAAAGGATTGCGTTTCCACCGGCGACTTTGAAAAACGGAATGCCGAATGTGTAGTTCTCGCCATACGCCGTGTAAGGAAACCCGGCTTTCTCTGCCAGCACCGCCAACTGATTAACCGGGCAGGGGCCACACTCGCGTAGGACTTCGGACAGGAAGACGATGTCCGGGTCTTCAGATTGAATCAGCTCTGCCATCTCGCCAAGCCGCTTTTGGACGGCGTCCTCGGTCGCGAATTGATAGCCGCCTTCGTGGGCGAATGCTTTCGCGATGTTGTATGCCAGAACTTTGATGCGACGTGGAGACTGATCGCTGGTGCTCGGCAGTTCTTCCGTGAGTCTGGCCGTGATGACCGGATCGTTGCCCGGTGTCAAAAGGGTTCCGTTGATTACAAATAGAACTGCCGGCAGCGCGAGTAGGGTGGCAAAGATCAGGATTAACTGTTTGAGCTTTCTGCGTCTCATCTTTGCTCACCCG